>JAJRYW010000103.1 GCA_024275555.1 Calditrichota bacterium
GCAGATAGCCAGATGAGATTCCCATAACGAGTATACCTTTCTACCAGCACTTTCATATAAATACCCTTGCTGCCTGACCCCGCCCGCTGATACAATCCCGCCGGCCGGTAAACGTTCCCCTCTGACTGCAGAAGCAGGTAAAGCCGGTCGCCAAAATGAAACGTGCGGGTGGTGTCCAAATCGTTGGGTATGCTGTCCAACCGGAGTTGGCTGAATTCGTAGTTCAGGACCACATAATCGCCGCGGAAGATATCGCGGGGATTGCGCGGGAGAACTTTCAGGGTGATTTCGGCGCCGGTGTAGAGAGGCAAAACTGCTTTAATCAGCATTCCCGCTAAAATGGCGAGTTGGAACACAATAGCGGCGATGATCCACTTTTTACGATCCATAGCGCTTGTTCCAGTATTGATTCAAACCATAAATAAAGGCGCTGGCGGCGATGAAGGTCAGGCCGGTCAGCAGGTAATTATCGAGGAAATCCAGGTAGCGGGCAAAGGCCAGCAAGACGATGATGAACACCCCTCCCATAAAGTGCTTCTTTTCCTCCAGACGAATTCCGGTAGAGATTTGGAAGACTGCAAAGGCCAGCAGGATCAGGTTGGCCAGGATTGCTGTAGCGCCGGCAAAGCGGGCGGGCTCGATGTCGATCATACTCCCGGCCAGGTGGATTGCTAAAAAGCTGCCGCACAGGGCGGCAATGGCAAGGCTGTATTTACGCTGCTCTCCGCCGGAAATAATGATGGCAGCGGCATAAACCCCCAGCGCCAGCCAGGGAATCGGTTTGCCATACAGCACCGTGTTAAAGCCATCGAAAGCAGCCAGAAACATCGTCAGGATAATCAGCCAGGAGAACAGATCGGCAAGCCGGTTTAGAAATTGGGAGCGAAGCTGCTTTTTCCATAAAGGCAGAAAACGTGCGGCAAACAAACTATACGCCGCAAAAAGAGACCAAAAGCGGAATGTGTTTTCCGGGAAAAAAGTTTGATCCAGGTTGAGCAGCAGCAAAAAAGTGTTCAGACAAAACAAAATCAGCAGCAGGGGATTGGCGCTGCGCCAGAGCAGGATGAGCAGGGTCAGAATCAGCAGCGGGCCGGACATGGCATATTGATGATAATCCAACTGCTGGGAAATCCAGAACAAAAACAGAACTTCTGTCAGCCCGTGGTGCAGCCGGCTGTTTAAGAGAATGGCAAAGGGCAGCGAACCGATGATCCACCACAAAATCCCATCCGGATAATAGGCGGAGATGTGGAAAATCTGGGCCTGGAGGAAGATGTTCACCCCGAAGAGAAGGCTGGCCATAAAGAAGCTCAGTTCGGCCGATTCCTTCTGCCCCCTGCGCAGGAAAATCCATCCCAGCAGGTACGAGACAAGCAGCGGCGCTAAACCGATGGCCGAACGGGCCGGAATGGGCAAACGATGCCAGTTCTGGGAGATGATCAGCAACAACCCCAGCGCGGCCAGCAATAGCGCCAGCGCCCGTAAAATAAAATCGGTGCGCCGGTACCAGGGCGGAGCGACATCCAGCTCGTAGCGCCGGATCAACTGCTCGGCCTGCTCGCCGGAGATCAAATTCTCCTGCCGCCAGGATTCGATCTCGGCTTTGAGTTGCCGGGAATGTTTGAAGTTAAACCACATGAAGCTGTCCGAAATTGGTTTTTTGTATTTGTGTCGTTGCCTTCCTGTACTGGTAATGTCCCCCCCTTAATCCCCCGTTCGGCTGAGCTCACGACGAAGCCCGAAATCGAGGGGAAACCGGCCTCCCTCCCCGATTTCGGGGTGGGGAAATTTCACATGATAACTGTCCGGCTACACAAATACGCCGTTTTAAGACCTTTTGTAATTATTCAGCTTTAATTTTAGACAGGATAAACAGGATAAACAGGATAAAGATGAGATTTTATCCGGTTCATCAAAACATAGATTATAACCTTGTCTTTTTCGGAACGGTTTAAAACAAAATATAGAGGAACAACAGATTATGTTCTTGCTTGTATTTATCTGTGTATATAACCCGCGCGGGTTGGTTCTTTTGAAACCGGTTATAAAAATGTTTATTCTTTGAGTTGAGAAAAACAAATTTAAATTCACA
>JAJRYW010000104.1 GCA_024275555.1 Calditrichota bacterium
CGCACCCGCTCGGAACTGATTTCCACCATTCCCCGTTCCCGGAGCAGTTCTAATGTGCGACTAAATTGTGCTACAAAAGAAATCCCGAAGCGTTCCTGGAATTCTTTTAAATCGATCCCCTCTTTTAGTCGCAGGCCCAGGAATACGTACTCGAACAGGAGCGCCTCGCGATCCAGTTCTTCCCGGAAGGCGACCGGCAATTCTTTCTTATTTAGCAATTTAATATACTGGCTGAGCGAGCGCACATTGCCAAAACGGCGGGGTTGCTCAAAAGAGTGCGCCGAAGGCCCCAGTCCCAGGTAGGGATGATGACGCCAGTAGATCAAATTATGCTGACAGCGATAGTCCTCTCCCCGGGCAAAATTGGAAATCTCGTACTGTTGGTAGCCCTCCTTGCCCAGCCGTTCCGCGGCAAAAAGATAATATTCGGCTTCCTCTTCCTCACTTAGGGGGCTCATTTCCCCGCGCAGCATCCGTTTATGGAAGACCGTTCCCGGCTCAAAAATAAGGGTATAACACGATAAATGCTCCGGCTGCAACTTAAGCGCCTGTTCCAGGGAAGCCGCAAAAGATTCCAGGCTGATTCCGGGAAAGGCGGTCATCAAGTCCAGATTAAGATTGGTAAAGCCGGCTTTGCGGGCCTGGACGAC
The DNA here is from genome assembly GCA_024275555.1 of Calditrichota bacterium. Classification (GTDB taxonomy): domain Bacteria; phylum Calditrichota; class Calditrichia; order RBG-13-44-9; family J075; genus JAJRYW01. The sequence continues at coordinate 651 of JAJRYW010000104.1, forward strand.
ATTTTCCAGCACCTCTTCGACCTGGTGGGTTCGCCCTAAAAATTTCAATTCCCGGGGATGAAAGCTCTGCACGCCCATGCTGAGCCGATTGAACCCCAACTCCCGGTACAAGGCCAGCTTTTCCGGATTCAAAGTGCCGGGATTGGTTTCGATGCTGATCTCGGCGTCCGGTTCGATCCGGAAACAGCGCAACAGCGCCTCCCAAATTCGGCGCAACTGGCCTTCGCTGAGGAGCGAGGGCGTGCCGCCGCCGAAAAAGAGGGTGCTAAAACGATGGTTCCGGTAGTGCGGCGCCCGCAGCTCGATCTCGGTAAGCAGCGCCTCCACAAAATCGTCCCGGGCGTCCAGTTGGGTGATCGAGTAGAAATCGCAATACTCGCACTTTTGCCGGCAGAAGGGGATATGCACATACAGACCTGCCGGAGATGTCCGGAAACCGGGTCGCCTCATCGGATCACCAAACCTAAGCGCTCCCAGCGGATGCGGTTTAAGATGCTCGGGGCGGAAAGCGCGTCAGACACCGAGAGGTAGATAATCAGCGGCTGGCCGACCACATTCTCGCGCGGCACAAACCCCCACTGACGGCTGTCGTAGCTGTCGTCGCGGTTGTCGCCCATCATAAAATAATGGCCGGGATCGACGGCAATCGGGCCGATATCGGGGCGCAGGCCGCCGTTGAATTTTACGTGAGGCGGATCGGCCAGCAGCGCGCCATTGCGGAAGACCTGCCGCCCCCGGATCTCCACCGTATCCCCTCCCACGGCAATGCAGCGCTTGATGTACTCCAGTTGGGGGTTGCGCGGGAAGCGAAAGACGATGATATCATTCGCCCGGGGTTCCCGAATCGAGGGAAGGCGAAAACGAAGTGCACGCGGCGCCTCGAAGCCGGTCGGTATTCCCCAGGAATTCTCGCGGGTAAAAGGGATTCCGATCCAATCCGGCGGTTGGGCCCCATAGACAAATTTATTGACTAACAGAAAATCTCCCACCAGGAGGGTGTTCTCCATGGAACCGGTGGGAATTTTATAAGCAGCGATGACAAATTGCCGTAAAATCAGCGCGGCAAAAATGGCGATCAGAATCGCCTGTATGGTTTCAATCCGTTTGTTGATAAGACGCACACTTGTTACCTGAGTTGATTGCCGGTTTACCGCAACACCATCCCCAGGCGGGCCCAGCGAATTTTATCGTAAAAGCGGTAACCGGGAAGACTTTTGTTGTTCCAGGAGAGCCAGATCATCAGCGGTTTGCCGCCGACATTCTGCGGCGGCACCGGCCCCCAAATGCGGCTGTCCTGGCTGTTGTCGCGATTATCGCCCATCATAAAATAGTGGCCTTCCGGAACGGTATAGGGCCCGAAGTTATCCGGGTTGCCGATCCCGGGCTGGAACACCGTGGGGGCGTCCTGGCTGCGCGGTACGATATAATGCGGATAGAGATGTTTCATGTGGGGCGGATCGTTGAAACGCTGGTTGTCAACATAGAGATCTTTATTGCGCACCTCCACGGTTTGGCCGCCCACCGCCACGCAGCGCTTGATGTAATCCAGGGCTTTATTGCGCGGGTAATCAAACACCACGATATCGCCCGGCTTGGGCTGGGTAATGGACGGAAAACGGAACGAGGGCAATTCCACACCGGTGTCGGTAAAGGGAATGCCCAGCCAGGTGGGCGTACGGGCCCCGTAAATGAATTTATTGACAAACATAAAATCGCCCACCAAAATGGTGTCTTCCATGGAACTGGTGGGCACATTATAGGACGCCACGACAAATTGCCGCAGCACCAGGGCGGCGATCAGTGCGATAAGAACGGCTTTAACTGTTTCTAAGGTTTTCTGCTTGGGATTCAAGGACAGGCCTCCGGTTAAAAATCTTTACTGTTTTGCGCCTGTTTGCCGCCAATGTTGTAAGCCGCGGCAAACTCAGGCTGTGTTGCACACTGCACATATCGATTAAGTTTCACGTTGTTGAGCTAAAGTTGTTCCGGCCCGTTTCACCATCCGCTTTTTACTCTTTGCCGGAAGGAGAGCCGGCCGGCTAAAAACATTTTGCGCTTAATCTTCATCGGCAGAAAGCACGGCCAGAAAAGCTTCCTGGGGAATTTCCACCCGGCCGACTTGTTTCATGCGCTTTTTGCCTTCTTTCTGCTTTTCCAGCAATTTGCGTTTCCGGCTGACATCGCCTCCGTAGCATTTGGCCAGAACATTTTTACGCAATGCTTTAATGGATTCCCGGGCAATAATTTTATTGCCGATCCCGGCCTGGATGATCACTTCGAACATCTGCCGGGGAATAAGTTTGCGTAGTTTCTGGCACAAAGCGCGGCCGTGTTCGTAAGCTTTCTCCGTGTGCACGATGATCGACAGGGCGTCCAGGACTTCGCCGTTGATAAAGATATCCAGCTTTACCAGTTTGGACTCCCGGTAGCCCAGGAAATCATAATCCAGCGAGGCGTAACCGCGCGTCACCGATTTGAGCCGGTCATAAAAATCGAATACAACCTCCGCCAGGGGCAGGTGGTAGTGCAAATCCGCCCGGCTGGGATCAAGATAGGAAGTGTTTTTAAGGATGCCGCGTTTCTCGGCCGCTAATTTCATAATGTTGCCGATATACTCCGGCGGCGAGATAATGTGCGCATCGATGAGCGGTTCTTCAACCTTTTCCACCGTGCCGGGATCGGTCATTTTGGAGGGGTTGTCCACATAGTGCACCTTGCCGTCCGCCGTGGTTACCCGGTAGACCACGTTGGGCGTGGTCACAATAATGTTTTGATCAAACTCGCGTTCCAGGCGCTCCTGCACAATCTCCATGTGCAGCAAGCCCAAAAATCCGCAGCGAAATCCAAAACCCAAGGCTGTAGACGTCTCCGGCTCATAGATCAGCGAGGAATCATTCAAAACCAATTTTTCCAGGCCGTTGCGCAGGTTTTCAAAGTCCTGGGTTTCCACCGGGTAAATTCCGGCGTAGACCATTGGCTTTACCTGGCGGTAGCCGGGCAGCGGCTTCGCCGCGGGCCGATGGGTGTGGGTCACCGTATCCCCGACTTTTATATCCCGCACATTTTTAGCGCCGCAGATCAGGTAACCCACCTCTCCGGTGGACAGTCCCCCGGTGCGGATACGCTTGAGCAGTAAACTCCCCAACTCCTCGGCCTCAAAGTTCCTTTGGGTGACCATAAAGGTGATTTTATCTTTCTCCTTCAGCTCCCCGTTAATGACCCGCACCAGGGCCACCACCCCGCGATAGCTGTCGAAGTTGGAATCAAAAATCAGGGCTTGCAAAGGGGCCTCGGGGTCTCCCTGGGGGCAGGGGACGCGGTCGATGATCGCCTGCATGATCTCATCAATGCCGATGCCGTTTTTGGCGCTGGCCAGCAGAATTTCATCTTCCTCGCAGCCGATCAGTTCCATAATCTGGTGCTGCACCACCTCTACCTGGGAACTGGGCAGGTCCACTTTGTTGATCACCGGAATGATGACCAGGTCGTTTTCGATGGCCTGGTAGACATTGCTGATGGTCTGGGCTTCCACGCCCTGCGAGGCGTCGACCAGCAGCAGGGCGCCTTCTGCGGCGGCCAGGCTGCGCGATACTTCGTAGGAAAAATCCACATGCCCCGGCGTGTCAATCAAGTTAAAGGTGTAGACCTGGCCGTCGGGGGCTTTATACTCCATGCACACCGCGTGAGACTTGATGGTTATCCCCCGCTCCCGCTCCAAATCCATGCTGTCGAGCACCTGGGCCTGCATTTGCCGTTTTTGTAAAGCGCCGGTGTATTCCAGCAGCCGGTCGGCCAGGGTGGACTTACCGTGATCGATATGGGCAATGATACAAAAGTTTCTGATATTTTTAATTTTCATGAAGTTCGCTCTTTACTTCCCTGGTTTCTGTCGTTATGGCTCGCCGCCCCGGTTTTCCCAGGGCGCAGCAAAGCCTGTCAAATTGATCAATTTACGATAAAAGCGAGTGGATGTCAATTTGGATTCGCAGCGGTTTTGACGGTGAGATACAGTGTCGAACACTTTTTTAGCGGCGAACATAAAAAGCGTCCGGTAACAATCGGTGAGACGGATTATGGCAGGTGGATTGCCGGGAATAATCAGCGCAATTTATAGCCGGGGCGGCGCACATCGCCGTCGCGCTCGGTGACGCCCCGGGTGTCCAGGTAGGTGAGCAGCGGGATGGAGTGTTTGCGGGTGGTTCCGGTAAGCTCCTTAAACTCCGCCACAGTGATGTGGTCGTGCGTTTTGAAATACTCCTGTAATAGCCGTTCCAGTTGGGGAAACACGCTGCTGTGGAACAGCAGCGTCGGGTCGACATAAACCAGCTTGCCCTCATCCCGCAGCAATTTGATCAGTTCTTTAAAATCTGCCGGGGAGAGGTTGTACTTCGCCATCACCTCTTTGACTGTTGGCGGGGAGAAGCCGGCCTCCCGGTACTCTTTTTCCAGATCGGCGTAGGCCAGGGAATCCCGGGCGGATAATTGGGGGGTAAAATCGCTCATCCGCCACAGTTGTTCTTCTCTTTTCAGGCGCTTTACCTGCTCGCCAAAGCGGACGGCCCGGCGGATCGCTTCTGCCGGAAAACGCCGTTCAAATTTGCTGATCAGCTCGGCTTCCGGCATCCCGCCCCGCCCCGGAAACTGGCTGTGATAAGCGCTCAGCAGCGGTTCCACCTGTCTTAAAATCATCTCCAGTTGCTCGCGGGAGAAATAGTAAGTTTTACCGCCGATGTTTTCGGTAAAGACCTGCCCGGCAGAGATCTGTTCTTTCAACAGCCGCTGCAAATCGCTTAAAGGCAGCCCGGTAGCGATTTTAATTTCCCACAGTTTTAAGGGGGTTGCTTTGAGCAAATCAAATGCGCCCGGCAACCGGGCGGGTGGGTCGTCGCTTGCCAGCCGGTTTAATTGGGTTAAAAAAATTTCCCGGAATTTGGCGCGGAAACGGGCCGGGTTAGCCTGTAAAACCTCCCCGCCGCCCAGGGTGCGCTGGGGGCTGTACTGGCGGATGATAAAGCGATCCTGGTAGGCAGCGTGCACGGCTTCCTCCAGGCGTAGCTGCACATAACCGCTTTGGCCGGGAGCGATCTGCTTATTCTCCATCAGCACCACCCGGGCAAACACCTCCGCGGTGTGCAGGTGGAGGCGAATACGCTGGTTGTTTTTGAGCGGCGCGGCCGCCCCGGCCAGCACATTGACCCGGGCGTTGAGGATGTGCACCGGCCGGAACAAATCCGGCTGGGTCAGCGCCATCCCCCGGTGAACCTGCTCCATCTCCACCCCGGCCAGGTTGACCGCGGCGCGATAACCGATCTGCACTTCCGGCACCTCACTGTCGTGGCTTTGCAGGCCGCGCACCCGCGCCGCCAGCCCGGCCGGCTGAATTTCCACGGCGTCGCCGGTTTTGAGCCGACCTCCCAGCACCGTGCCGGTAATCACCGTACCAAATCCTTTGGCGGAAAACACCCGGTCAATAGGCTGGCGGTAGATTTCCTGATCCTGCCGCGGGGGTATCCGGCTGAGCAAAGCAAAAATTTCCTGATGCAACTCGTCAATACCCTGGCCGGCGGCGGTGGAGGTTTTTAAAACGGGCGCCGATTCAAACGGTGTACCCTGCAATAAGCTGCGGATATCTTCTTCCACCAGCGCCAGCCAATCCTCGTCGGCCAGGTCGGTCTTGGTGATGACAAAGAGGCCGTGACGAATCCGGAGCAAATTGATGATATCGAGATGCTCGCGGCTTTGGGGCATCACGCCGTCATCCGCGGCGACAACAAACAAGACCATGTCGATGGTGCTTACCCCGGCGACCATGTTTTTGATCAGGCGCTCGTGGCCGGGCACATCGATAATAGTGACGTTCTTGCTCAGGTGGGCAAAGCCGATATCAATGGTGATCCCGCGTTCTTTCTCCTCCGGCAGCCGGTCCGTGTCAACGCCGGTCAGCGCCTTGACCAGGGCGGTCTTGCCGTGGTCGATATGGCCGGCCGTGCCAATCACATACTGCCGCTGCGGGTCTAACCGGGGCAGCTTATCTGTCGGGAAGGATTCGCTTCTGGGCATCGCCTTAGCTCAATTGATTCAGGGCTACAACTAACTCGTCCAATTCATCCTCGCGCACGGTGCGCAAGTTGAGGCGGTATTTTTCGTCCTGAACATACCCGACGATAGGCAACTCCCGTTCTCTCATCCGCCGGGCAATTTGGTTGGGTGAATATTTTTTCGAGGCAACCTGTAGAGCTGTCGAGGGGATTTTTTCCAGCGGCAGCGCTCCGCTGCCTACCTGGGAGTAGGTTTCGATGACTTCAATAGTCAGGTGGTGATTGATCACCCGCTCCTTAACGCTTTCCGCCCGGCTTCGCAAAGTATCTTGAGAGAGGGTGAGCATGGTTGCCAGGGGGAGGCGCTCGGGCAGTTTCTGCGGTTCCAGGTAGAGCCGCAAGGTGGCCTCCATCGCGGCAAAGATCAGTTTGTCGCAGCGCAGCGCCCGGCTAAGGTGGTTTTTCTTTATTTTGTCGATGATGCTTTTTTTGCCGGCGATGATCCCGGCCTGGGGGCCGCCCAATATTTTGTCCCCGCTGAAGGTAATCACGTCGACGCCCAGCTCCAGCACCTCGCCCACCAGCGGCTCGGGCGGGTAGCCCCAGGTCTGCAAGTCGACGAGCACCCCGCTGCCCATATCATAAATAAGCGGGAGTTGGTGCTGATGGGCCAGCTCGACCAGGTCGGCCAACTCGACGCCGCCGGAGAATCCCAGGATGCGATAGTTGCTGGTATGCACTTTTAACAGCGCGCCGGTCTTTTCGGTGATGGCTTCCCGGTAATCATGCAGGTGGGTTTTGTTGGTGGCGCCCACTTCCACCATCCTGGCGCCGCTGGATTTCATCACCTCGGGCATCCGGAATGATCCGCCGATTTCCACCAATTCTCCCCGCGACACCGGCGTTTGCTTGCCCCGGCAGAGGGTGTTCAGGGTCAGCAAAATAGCAGCCGCGCAATTGTTGACCATCATAGCTGCTTCCGCCCCGGTAACCAGACAAATCAACTCTTCTACCAGGTCGGTGCGGCTGCCGCGCTTGCCGGAGGCAAGGTCGAGTTCCAGGTTGTTGTAATTTTCCGTGGTGCGGATGAGGTGTTCCCGGGCTTCGGGAGCCAGCGGCGCACGCCCCATGTTGGTATGCAAAATAATTCCGGCGGCGTTGATGACCCGCTTTAACCGGGGCCGGGTAATCTTCTCTAAGCGGGCGATAACGGCCTCGCGAAGCTGTTGAGGCACTTCTTCCGGCGTATGTCCCGAGGCCCCGGAAAAGCGTCGCCGGAGGCGCTCTGTTTCCTGCCGGATAATCTGTTTCAGAAAAACAGCCTCGATAGGAAATTCCTGAAAAGCAGGCTCCAGGAGTAACTCCTGAACGGAAGGGATGGCCCGGTAAAGGGTTTGCGCATCACTCGTGGATTTCATCGGGGCGGTTCGGTTTTGGGTCGGTTTTTTCGATGCGGACTTCCAGGATTCGATTTTTAGCGATGCGCTCCACCACAAACTGGTAGCCGTTGTATTGAGCTTTTTCCTTTGCTTTGGGCAAGGCGCCCAGCAAA
>JAJRYW010000105.1 GCA_024275555.1 Calditrichota bacterium
AGGGACATATTTTCCGTACCGCAGCACAGGGCGGTTTCGGCCTTGCCCAGGGTGATCTGTTCGGTGGCCGTAATAATGGTTTCCAGCCCGGAGGCGCAAATACGCTGCACCATCAGCACCGGCGCCGGTTGGGGAACGCCGCTGAACAGGGAAATATGCCGGGCGATAAAATAAGCGTCGGTGGAGGCCTGGCCGATATTGGCCACAATGGTCTGATCAATTTCCGAGGGCTGAATCCCGGCGCGTTCCAGGGCGGCGCGCGAGGCAAAAATGCCTAAATCGGTGGGGGAGACCCGGGCAAGAGTCCCGCAAAATTTCCCGAAGCCGGTTCGGGCGCCGTTTAACAGGTAAACATCATCGTAGATGATCCCAATGCCTTTTGCCTTGTTGTGATAAGCTTTCATCATTCTGCACCTTCTCATTAGTTCTATTCATAAGAAACTGGTAACTACTCAGGTTATCCGGTAGAATGCTCTTTAAAAGAACTTTTGTACAAATCGGTTTGCTCGCAGCCTAAATAGTTGTATATATGAAAGTTGAGTTCCCCTCACTCCCTTTCCCTCTCCCTGGGGGAGAGGGGCGACCGAAGCGCCAGCGAAGGACGGGGTGAGGGGAATTATGTGTCACTGGCAATAACACCTGAGTAGTTACAGAAAATTATCCACAACATTGCTGACCGTTTTCCGGGCAACAAGTTTGCTTAACAGACTTCACGGTCTATTAAGGTATTGTGATTCTTCGTTTTAAAAAGCCTATTGTCATTTGTTTCACTTGAAAGTTTGTGGGATATTAAAGCGAAATTAAGGGTATCCATAGCTTCACCATCTGGACTCTCGCTTAAAACATGCCCCAACTGGGTAAACTGGGAGTGACGCCTTTTTCGCCTTTAAATTCAACAGACCTTATTACCTTTTAAAGAGCTGTAATTATTAATTTTAAAAAACCACTGTCATTTCGAACTCCAGGGACGGAGAGAGAAATCTGTGCGTATTCGACATTAAATTTGCTGAAATAATTGTAAATTAAAGATAAAGTTTTGAGTGTTAACAGATTTCTCTCTTTATTCGTGGCAACGCCATCCCCTTGGGAAAATGACATAAGTTGTGTAGTAATATAAACTTAGTCTGTAATAAGGTCCAATAATACTTTGCAAGTAAATCGGTTCTCCCAGGGTTAATTGCCCACACCCGAAGGTACGGCGCTGTTTTGGGGAGATTTCGAGCTTTTCTGATAATGATTCCTGGCAATCAGCGCCGCCCCGTGGGAGACCACGTAGATCGGTTTTTCGATAATCTGCACCGGGCGTCCGAACTTCTCTTCCAGCAGCTCCTTCAAATAGGGATGATAGGCGATTACCCCGCCCACCAGAAAGACCGGCACGGTGGTGTCCACCCGCAGTTTGCTGATGCGGTTGGCAATCGATACGTAGATTCCCTTGGCCATATCCTCTTTCGACGTCCCGGCAAACAGCCATTTCATAATTTAGGTTTTGGCAAAGACGGTGCAGAAGCTGTTCAGTTCTTTTTGGGAGTTGGATTTGCCGGCCAGGTTGCTCATCTCCGAGATTTCCAGTTCGGCCCGCTCGGCAATTTCGGTGATAAAGGCCCCGGTGCCGGCGGCGCATTTGTCATTCAGGTAGAAATTGTCGACATTGCCCCCTTCGTTGCAGCGGATCACCTTGATGTCTTCCCCGCCGATATCGATGATGGATTTTTCCCCGGCATGGAAGTTGGCTGCGCCGACCGCGGCACAATGGATTTCGGTTTTGATGACTTCCGCATCGGCAAAATGCCGCCGCCCATAGCCGGTGGCGCAACTGTACTGGATGGGGAAATCGGCGTGAATGGTTTGCAGCACGTGCTTCAGCGCCACCCGCTCGCGGTTCAGGGTTCGCAGCAGCGATTGGAAGGTTACCTGGCCGTTTTCATCGATGACGGTAAATTTGGTGTAAATCGAACCGAGATCAATCCCCAGGTAACAGGGGCCGTCCCGGTAGGCTTTTCCGCCGGAGCGCGCTTGCTTGCGGGCGCTGCGGGAAGACTCGCTCATCCCCCCGGAGTCGGGCATCACGCTGAGCAGGTTGCGGTGGGTGATGGCTTTAACCATGTTGGTGAAGGTCAGGTTCAGGGGGGTGCGCAGGTAGTGCTTGCGCCCGTACTCCACAATCTTGCCGTTCATATAATCAATTTCCGTGGGACGGTTGTTGATCAGGTCCACGGCCAGGGAAGGAAAGTGGTTGCCGGCTTTGCGCCAATAGCGCAGGCAGCGCCGCACAAAATCATCCTCGAACTTGATCTTCTCCGTCTCGGCCACCTCGATTCCTTCCAGAATAATCTGTTCGATGATCTCCACCGTATCGGGAATATCCATGGCTTCGCGCATGGTCAGTTTGCCGATCCCGCACAGGGGGCTCAGGGCGGCGTTGAGAATGGTCTTGATCCACACCCGGCGGATAATCTCGAACGATCCGCACATTGTGGTGTCCAGTTTGACCTGGTTGAGAAGCTGGGCCAACTGTTCGGCAATCTCCGATTGGGTGTCGTCTATCGAAGCGATATAATTGGGCGGATTGAAGAAGGTTACCTTTGCCACGTTGGGCGCGTTGAGATTGCCGGCATAGTTGATCACCATCCGCAGGGTTTTCGATTCTCCGAAAACTTCGGCCAGGATGTTTTCCACATCAATGCCGTTCTGGGCGCTGACCACCCGCAGGTCTTCTTTATCCAGCCCGGCCGCTTCTTCCAGGGCCCGGCCCATCTGGTGCGCTTTTACGGAAAAGATCAGTATGTTGGGATCGAATTCTTTCAAGTCGCTGATGGAAGTGTAGATATGCTGAAAATAACTCTGTTTGTCGATGACCCCTTCCAGGCGGATTCCTTCCCGCCGGATCAAGTTGATCTTGATTTTATCGGCGTCGCAAATAGCGATGGGACAGCCCGATTCCTGCAAATGCACCGCCAGGATCATCCCCACCGGCCCTAATCCGATCAGCCCGATTTTAAGAGGAGAATTCTCCATCATGTTTCTCCTTAAATTTGTGTTTTGACCGCCCCGCGGTTACCGGTCCGGCGAGGCAGTTGATTTCCCGGCTGAATTGCAGCCGCTCTGCGGATGAATCCTCACACAACCGCTTTATGGCTCTCGATCTGTTCGATGAACGTCTCAATTTTGGTGATGGTCTGGCCTTCGGAATAAAAGCGCAGGTCGTTGAGGTCCCCTTCCACTACCAGGGTGGGGATGCCGGTTTCCTCCTTCAGCCGCAGCGGCAGCCCGAAACGATTGTTGGAATTGTTGAAACAGGTTTTGGAGTCATGGAAAATGACCCCGTCGATGCGGTACTCGCTGATCCACTGTTTGAGCATCTCCAGCTTGGCTTTCTCGCTGCGGTTGATGAATATCTGCGTATAGGCCAGCGCCGAAGACTCGAAAGGCTTTTTATCGTCGAAGTCCTCAAATATCCAACTGTTGCAGTAAGTGGAGGCTACCACTGTGGTGCGGTTCTGCAGGAACAGATCCGACAGCGCCCGCAGTTTGCCCCAGATGGGCATACCCTCCCAGAACAGCCGGCACTCTTCCCGTTCCAGAACGCCCACCCCTTTTTTAACATTGGCCTTCATTTCTGCCAGCAGGGTCTGGTAATACTCTTTGGCGGTCTCGGCGCCCCGGAGAACCACGATGGGCCCCATGTGGATGACGCCGTCAAAAAAACTGAGCGGGGGCGGGGAGACCTGGGCGGTCTTGAGAACTTCCTGCCAGAGCATGGTGGCCTCGGCGCTTAATTTCAGCACTGCTTTGAAACGCTCCGGGTCAAACTTTTGACCGCTGGCTTGCTCGCAAACCGGGATCATCTTTTGAAACTGCCGCACCACCAGCTCGACCTCGTCGGCGCTGACCGCATCCAGAAACCGGGGCGGATGAATACCGACGATGGGACATTTGTAGTGGTCGGCGTAGAAAGAGAACCAATCCTGCACTTCCCGGCATTGGTTGGTGTTGTAGACGATCAAGTCCGGCGCGGGAACCTGTTTGATCCCATATTGCTTCTCGAGCGGGGTGCTCCCGCTCAGGAATGCGCCGATGTCGCTGGTGGTGTACGAGCAAACATGCCCGGAAAACCCGGCTTGAACGGCTGCCGGAATAAAATCGCCGGCGGTACGGGTAGCCCCCAGCAGCGCCCCGTGGTTTTCTGGAAAGTAGACCTCAAACCCGAAGGACCGCAGCAGTTCCGCCGGGCCGACGCTGGTGCACCAGGCCAGCGGCGCTTTCTTCTCGGACATGCCCATAAAATAATCGCGCATGATTTTTTTGAGAAAGCCGGTCGATTCAATCTTATATCCGCTCATCATATTTTCCTCTTCTAATCCAGCTTAATGATATACACTTTTTCTTTGACGGGATTTCTGGCCCGGTAGAGGTCCTCCAGATAGGCGCTATATACATTCACCACCTGTTTGGGAATCACTTTCATCGAGGGGGTGAGGGTTTTCTTTTCCAGGGAGAGTTCATCATCGATCAGGACTGCGCCTTTGATCCGCGCAAACTGCTGACCGATCCCGGCGTTGGCGTCCTTCAGACAACGGTGCAGGCACTGGCTCAATTCCTCCAGGTTCCGCGGGCAGCGGCAGCCCTGGAAAGGCGGTTTCTCCTGATCGCCCATAGCGAACAAATGGCGATTGGGAAAGAGCAGGGCCACCGGGTAATCTTTACCCCGGCCTTCCACTAACGCAAAGGAAAGATAGTGACATTTTTTCTGAATGAGCGCTTCCAACTCCGTGGGAATCACTTTCTCGCCGTTGGAGAGTTTGAAGATGCGGTCTTTCCGGGCGATCAGCTTCAATCCGTTGGGGGTAAATTCACCGATATCGCCGGTGCAGAACCAGCCGTCCTCGGTAAAGGCGTCCCGGTTGGCCGCCTCATTTTTATAATACCCGGCCATCACATTGGGGCCTTTCACCTGGATTTCATCAAACTTGCCCAGCCGCAGGGTCACGCCCGGGATCGGCTTGCCGACGACTCCCGGCTCGCGTTTAAGTTGCGGGTCGGTAATCGTGCAGCACGGGGAGGTTTCGGTCAACCCCCATCCCTCCAGCACCGGAATGCCCCGTTTCTCGAATTCAATAGAAAGCTTCTCCGGCAGGGGCGCAGCAGCAGTGAAGATGAATTTCAGTTCCGGATGGAAAAATACCTTCTCGGTTTCCTGGTCTTCCGCGGTCAGGTCAAAGAGCGCCTGGTAGACTTTCGGAACGCTGAAGAAGACGGTGGGCTGCACCAGTTTCCAGTTTTCCAGGATCATGCGCGGGTCTTTGCCGCTGCCGGACTCCAGGTGCAGCACTGCGCCGTTGTGCAGGGCGGTAAAAAGCTCGTAAATCCCTCCGAAACTGTGGTGCCAGGGCAGGTAGGAGAGAAAGCGGTCGTGATGATCGATGCTCCATAACCGATCCATGGCGGCCCGCTGGGAAAGGATGTTTTGGTGGGTCAGTTGCACGCACTTGGGAACACCCATGGTTCCGGAAGTATACATGTTCAGGCAGATTTCCTGCGGCGCCGCCTCAAAGCTGAGTGTGAAATCGCTGTCGGCCGGGGAGTCGGCGAGCGCTTTGAAGGGAACCAGGTTGGCAAAGCGCCGGTCGCGGAGGTCGTCAAACACAAAAATAGTATGCAGCGGCAGCTCCGGGCTGATGTTGTTCAACTGCTGCTCGCCGGCGGCTGCCAGGAAGCGGGCGTCGCAATGGCGGATCAGCAATTCCGCTGCTTCCCGGTTATAGTTGGCAAAAATGGGAACGGCGACCCCCCCGGAGCTCATCACGGCCAGTTCAAACTCCAGCATCTCCAGGCGGTTGCCGGAAAATATGACCGCTTTGTCTCCCCGGGTAAATCCGTAACGCCGTAAATTTGCCGCAATATTGACCACCGCGGTATAAAATTCTCTCCAGGAAATTCCCTGGTAACCGTTCCCCCGGCGCTCCTTGTAGACCGGGTGGTCTCCCAGCCGTTCCGTGTTTCGCCGCAGCATTTGGGCGATATTGGGAATCACTTCCCCTAATTTTTGTTCGGATTGAAGAATTTGCATGGCGCCTTCTTCTCAAGTTTTGCACAAAGGTTTAGTGGGCTTTTTTTTCTCCGGGCGAATCGTGATTAGTGCACCGCCTGCCCTTCCCCGGCGGCCAGTTTGATATGCCGGAAGCCGCCCCACAGTGCCGCGCCAATTGCTCCGGCGTAAATAGCGTCCGGATGAGTAAGAATTTCAAACTTGTATTTGCCGTTCTTCAGCACCTCATCAATGGCCTGAACCATTCCTTTGTTGAGGCCCATTCCCCCGGTAATAACGATGGGAGATTCGGCTTTCAGCGAAGTGAGCAGGCGAATAATACTCCCGGCAACCGACAGGTGAATCCCCTTGATGATATTGGGGGTGGAGATGCCCCGGGAAACCATGTTAATCACATCGGTTTCCGCCAGAACGGCGCAGATTCCCGAGGGAGTTTCCGGATTGTCCGATTGCAGGGACATTTCTCCTACTTCTTCAATAGCCAGTCCCAGGTAGCGGGAGATGTTTTCCACGAATTGCCCGGAGCCGGAGGCGCATTGACCGGTCATCTTGTAATTGAGCACCCGCCCGCCTTTGCCGAGCATGATCGCCTTTACATAGAATGCACCGATATCCACCACGGTTTTCGCCTCGGGATAGAAAAAGTGCCCGCCCTTGGCGTGGGTGGTCATGCTGTAAAAGTGGCCCCGTTTGTGGGTTACCATCTCCCCCTCGCCGGTGGAGGCCAGGTAGGTGATGTCCCGGTAACGGAGCTGATTCCTCTCCAGCAGATAATTGATGATCTCCGTTGCCACATCCGCCGGATTCCGCTTGCGGATTTTTTCGATGTGTTTATCGACAATCTCCGGGGCGTCGGAGTATTTAACCAGAACTGCTTTGATGCTGCTGCCGCCAACATCGACTCCCATGGTGTAAAATTTGTCTTCCATAGTCCGCCAGATTGTTTCTTAATGGTTTGGTTTGACAGATATTGAACGCTGCCATTTAATTTACTCGTCACTCTCTTTAATCTTTCACCAGCCGCTTATGTTTCTGCTTAACCGGCAAGTCTACCTCCAGGTTTCTTCGGGCAAACATTGCCGCTCCCAGGGCACCCATGAAAATCGAATCTGTGTGAATATTAATGGTCAGGTCCTGGCCGTAGTTTTTCCGAACCAGTTCGCTTAAATATTTCAGGGTAGCTTGATTCCTGGCCACGCCCCCGGTAAAGGTGAACTCGTTGCGCACTCCCCCGGACCTGGCCAGCAGGGAGAGGGCCCGCATGACAATGGCTTTATGCAGCCCGGCCAGGATGTCCTCCCGTTTTTCCCCGACGTTCAGCAGCGCCCGCACTTCTGCACCGGCGAACACGGTGCAGGTGGAGCAGATATTCACTTCTTTTTTGGCCTCCAGGGCCAGCGGGCCCAGTTCGTTCAACGAAAGGCTCAACTCATCGGCGATGTATCCCAGGTAACGTCCGCAGCCGGCCGCACAGCGGTCGTTCATGTGGAAACTGGTTACCAGGCCGTACTGGTCAACCTGGATGGCCTTGGTGTCCTGCCCGCCGATGTCGAGCACGGTGCGGGTGTTGGGGAAGATGGCGTGCGCCCCAAAAGCATGGCAGAGAATCTCCGATTTGATACAGTCTTCCGGGAAGGGCAGCAGCGCCCGCCCGTAGCCGGTGCCGGTCATGTTGGCTATCTGGATTTGCATTTCGGCAATATTGTCAATATGCTCTACCAGCGAATCGGAAATTTGCTGATAATTGCCTTTGAGCAGGTTCAGTTCCGCATCAAAATGCTGGCTTTCCTTGGGGGGCGTTACTTCCTCAATACCGGCGTATTTGGCGTTGAGCAGGTCCATGGCCTGGTGAACCAGCTCTTTAAAATCGTGCCGGACCAGTTCGTTTTCCACCGGGGTGATGCTCTTGTCGAAAGTGACCATGAGCGGCTCGAACAGTTCTTTATGGAGTTTGGCCACTTCTTCGTGGTATTGTTCGCTGACGATATCCCGGAAAAACTGGCTGCGCGATCCCAGGTTGCCTCCCAAGTATTGCGATTTGATACGCGGTTCAATGGCCGCGATAATGTCGTTGATAATCGGGGCCAGCGTCTCTTTCATTTTGCCGGAGAATGTTTCTTGCACGGTCAGCTTCAACTGGCGGTGCAGCATATCCAGCCGCCTTTTAAACTGCTGGAATTGAAATACATCTTCAATATCCTTGATGTAGCGGTGGTATTCCGGTTTCAGCTCGATCTCGTCGTGCAATCTCTGTTTTAGCAAGGAGAACCGTGCGTTGTAAATCGCTTCCAGCCGGGCGATCTCCGCCGCTACCTCATAATTGGCGCGGGTGTTGGTAATTCCCCGCCCGATGATTTCATCCTGTTCATTGATGATTACTGCCTTCGACGTGGTTGACCCGAGGTCAACGCCCAAATAGAACTTTTTCATATCGCCTCTTTATTTTGCCCGGAACAACCGGCCGACTCCGTATAATTCCCCCGGAAAGGCCGGCGCTCCATCTGTTCATCTAATTTCCGGCGCTCACCGAATCAATAATGGATTTGCGCTGGTCCAACATTTGAAAGAAGGAATCGAGCCGGTTTTTTATATTGGAATAGGAAAAGTAGCGCGGATCAACCAGGTCGGACTCGATGAAGCCGACCGGTATGCCCAACTGGTCTTCCAGGGTGCGCATCATCAATAGTTGCCCGGCGGAAAAAGAGTTGCAGCTTTTGATGGAATTGATCAGAAAACCGTCGGCCTGGTAATCTTCAATACATTTGGTCAGCAATTCGATCCGCTGGGGAAGGTTCAGGTTGGTATAACAATTCATACAATATTTGGAAAGACTTTCCAGGGGGGTGTTCGGGTCATGGCGGAAGCCCCAGACGTAGACCCCGCCGACCTTGGTATACGAGGACGCCACCACCACGGCGCCCATCTCGTAAAAGAGGCTCCAGAATTCCCGGAAATTGGTCCAGTTCGGCGGGCCTTCCACAACCAGGCGGAATCGTTCTTCCTCCATTTCCCCCACCGGGGTAACCGGCCCCAGCCCTTTTTCCACCCGTTCCTGCACCTCCCGGTATAACTCGCGGTAATAATCCACCGCCTCCGGCGTACCCCGGAAACCGGCATTGATCGGCCCGATGTAGTAGACGCCGGCAAAATAAGCGTCAATCGGGGAGGGCTTATTCTTGGTGGTGTCAAAAATGTTGGTGATTAAATCCTGCGCCTGGCGGGCGTGCTCCAAAATTCCGGAAAGCTTTTCCCGGTCGAACTTTTTCCCGGATACTTTCTCCATCTTGGGGATAACATCATTTTCCAATTGCCCGACCATATACTGCACCATCTCATCGGTAATTTTTCCGCCTTCCTGGTAGGGGGTATGGAGCATGGCCACTTCCACGCCCGGGTAGAGCCGTTCCAGGTTTTCAAACCATTTCATGAAGGTGAAGCAGCCGGTATAGCTTAGCAGCAGTAAGTCGGGGTCCGGAAGTTTTTCGCCGGTGGGGCCGATGTTCCCGTTCAGCATCATCCCGACATCGCACTTTACATAAGTGCAGACATCTTCCGAATGCCCGACTTTCTCGGCGTCGCGAATGAAGCCGCGGGATTTTTTGCGCATGCCCGATTGCAGGGCGTTGATTTCCGGATAGACCGGAAGCATATCAAAAGCGAGAATCAGTTCGGAGAGATTCCCGGGCACAAAGGTGTAGACCACTTTTTTGCAGGTCTCCCGGGCGGCGCTTAATTCTTTATACAAACCGGCGAGCATTTTCTTTTGCAGAACCATGCTCTCTTCTTTGGCAACCTTTTTCTCAGTCATACCTGAGCCCTGTCCTATTTATGAGTAATTGTTACCTGTTAAATAGTCACAGAGAACCGGGAAACGGCTGAGTAATATAAGAACAGGCAACAGAATAGGATCGGGGGAGAAAAGGAGAATGCAAATTATCCTTTCCCACCGATAAACCGCAACCCTATTCTGTGATAGGGTATTTTTTACCTGTCATCTATATTGATGCCGCATCCGCCCCTGGAATTCACTGCGGGGCTGTCTCTGTGGCACATAGTAACAATTTATAGGGCGGGCTCTTCCCAGAGTTTGATGGAATCTGAAAAGGCGCCGACTTGTTCCTGAATAACTTTAAATTGCCCGATGTTTTCGTGATACTGGAAGTTGATGTGCCGGATTCCAGCTTCATCGCAGGCTTTTTGCAAGGTTGGTCTGTCGAGCAGGGCCGGGTCGCAGAAACTGGGAGCGGCAAAAATTACACCGTCGGCCCGTCGTTGCTGAACCAGCTGAACCAGCCGGTCCCCCCGGGGATTGTCGACATCATAAACTGCCGAGGAAAAAGTGCTTTGGGTGATATAAGCTTCCACAATCGCATTCAGGGGGTCGTCGCTCTGGTCGTCAAT
>JAJRYW010000106.1 GCA_024275555.1 Calditrichota bacterium
CGAAATAATCTCCGGTCTGCCTGTTGTGGACCGGGCGAATTTGAGTGCTCCTTCAATGGCCTCCGCACCGGAATTGCAGAAGAAAACCCGATTCAGGTTTCCGGGGGCCAGCTTGGCCAGTTTTTCCGCCAACCGGGCACGTACCGGGTTGTAGAACATGCTGTAACAATTGCCCAGTGTCAGGTATTGCTCATATACAGCCTTTGCCACGGCCACATGGCCATGGCCGATGTTTGAAACGCCGACATTGGAAGCACAGTCGATGTATGTCCGGCCTTCCTCGTCATACAACCGGGCCCCCTTGCCGCTGACGAGAACGACATCGCGACGCGGGTACACCGAAAGTTCGTAGGTCTGTTCCAGCGTTTTTGTGCTCATGCGATTACCGTTCCTTTCCCGGCCAGCGCGCCGATTACCGGATGATCGGTGCGACCGTCGCTGATGATGATCCGGCCGGCGCCTTGTTCGAAGAGTTTTTTTAGCGCAAGCATCTTGCGTTTCATCCTGCCTTCCACCTGTCGTTCCCGGGCTTCCAATTCCGAGACGGGTATGCTTTTAATCAAAGAGGCCGGGTCATCTTTGTTTTCAAGAAATCCCGCTGCTTCAATCAGATTGAGGACTGTGTCCGCCTTAAGGGCCTTTTGCAATACCCTGACGACATCATCGTTTTCAGTATTGATGGCCGTATTGTGCTCATCGATGATCGGGACCGTCAACACCGGGACATAGCCATTGTCCAGCAGCAGATGCAGCAAGGGAGAATTTACCGACTGGGGCTTGCCGGAAAAATCTCTCACGATCTTCAGCTTTTTGCCCTGATAAACCCGAATTCCCTTGTTTCGTTTGCCCCGGACCATTTTGCCGTCCAGCCCGGTGAACCCCACCGCATTGATGCCGTGCCGCTGACACAGCTCGACGATTCGTTTGTTTCTCAACCCCGCGTAGGACATCATCATGACGTCGATGAGTTTCTCGTCGGAATAGACACTGGAATATCCTTTGACCGAGGTAAGCACCTGTTTGGGCTGTCCCAGGTCTTCGGCCAGTTTGTCACGCAGCGCATTGGCACCGTGCACGATGACGTACTGTTCGTCTATTCCGGCCAGGTCTGAGATAATTCCTGCTATATTTATTTCTTTTCCCCCGCCGATTTTAACGATGATCATTTACCAAACCCTCACTGAATCATTGGCGATAGGCTGCCAGTTTTGTTCGCCGATATAGGGCGCCGAACAGATAACCAACTCCCGGCCTTGCCTGTACCTCATGGTGAAATACATGTCATCCTCGGTGAAATAACTTGAGACGAAAATACCCCCGTCGTTTACCATAATAATATTCATACCCCTGATGTAGCGGGTCCTTTTTTTGATGATATCGACCGCTTTTAACAGGGCGCTGCGGGTGTTGCCCTTATCAAAACGCCTGATGTAGTTAAAAATTTTTTCTGCTCCGATCCGCCCTTCTGCCCGTATTTTAACCCCTCGCAGTTCACCGTTGAAGATAAAGACGGTGCGGCCGTCGAAAAAAGGCATATTGTTTTCGATGACAATATCCCGATCCTCGAAAGCACTGCGCGCGTGGGCCACCAGGAGTGAAGTTTTGCCGAATCGGCTGAGATCATCATCCCAGACAGGATTGATGTTTTTGTAAAATTTCCAGCCTGCCGTCTCATCCCGGTAGGCACATCCCCACCCATGCCCCTGATATTCCTTGCTGTTTTTGGCGATATCAGCGAATTTTCTCAGATGGGACTCAATCGAAAACGCAGTTTTTGCTTGTATGGTTAGTAATCGGCACACAATAGATAGAATGACTAATGACGAATGAATAATTGGGGAGATCGCTTCGCTCCGTCGTTTTTATTTGATTAAAGGAATTCCATCGATTTATATTCCTGTTTCGTCAAATGATCAGAGAATAATACTTTGTTTGAAATTCAAAAAGTTGTTATTTTAATTGACCCAGCTAAAATTTGAAATAGATATTAGCCTTAATTCGTCATTCGTCATTCGTCAATCGTCATTCGTCCTTCTTTATATCGGGTGCAGACCGGCGAACCTCAGACCTTCGGTTTCTTCAAAGTCGCACATGACGTTCATGGCGTGGACCGCTTGACCGGCTGCACCTTTCATCAGGTTGTCTATAGCGGAGATCACCACGAGCCGGGTGCCGGCAAGTTCGAAACCGATGTCGCAGTAATTGGTACCAATGAGGATCTTGGGTTCCGGAAAACGATAAATACCCTGCTTTTCTTTTACAATTCTGATGAAGGGCTCCTGCCCGTAAACCCGACGGTAGATTTGCCAGATATCCTTTTCAGTTGTGCCTTCAGCGACAAAAAGATGGGCCGTTACGAGAATACCCCGGACCATCTCAATGGAGGTGGCTGAGAAATGGACCGGATGCCCCAGCTCCTGCTCCATTTCGGCGATATGTCGGTGACCTGTCGGCTTGTAAGAGCGAACACAACCGCTTCTTTCCGGATGGTGGGAAGCTTCACTGGCACTGTTGCCGCCTTCGGAGGAACCGCATTTGGCTTCCGCAACCACCGGCTTGGAGGTATCCACGACTCCCTGCTTGAACAGGGGCCATAGCGGCAGAATGGTGGCCGTCGCATTGCATCCGGCACCACTGATATATCTGGCTTGTTTCATCTCCTTCCGGTGAAGTTCAACATTTCCGTAGACAAATTCACCGAGCCTGTTCGGCTGTACATGGTCCAGACCGTACCATTTGCTGTAGGCCGCGGCATCTTTAAGCCTAAAATCAGCCGACAGATCGATCATCCTGTCCGATAGAGAACTGAATGCTTTAAACTTCTGCATGCAGCGGGAGTGGGGCAGGGCGGTAAACAGCAGATCCACTTTTTCTAAATCCCGTAAACCGCAAAATTTCAGGGTTGTCTGTTTTCTGAGATTGGGATGCAGGCGGCTGACAGGCTTGCCTGCAAATCTTTCCGAAGTACATTGATGAATCTCAATCTGCGGGTGCTGCAACAGTAGACGCAACAGTTCCCCCCCGCCATATCCGGATGCGCCGACAATACTAACTTTCATTTGCGTCCTACCTCCAGTACGTAATCGACGATTTTTCCCGGGATGTTGACGCCGGTGACATCGATGCTGTTTCTGAATTCCATGGTGTAGTTGACCTCGTTTATCGAGTATCCCTGGTCCGTTTCAAAGACATCGGCTGCCACCACGCCGCCGCCGCAGGCTTTGGCGGCCTGCACTGAGATTTCATGGAGTTCGTTGGTGATGGGGCAATTTGTGGTCCTGCCGCCCCGGGCCGTGTTCGTAATCCAGTGATCTGCATGGCGGTAGATGGCGGCGATACATTCATCCCCCACAACGAAGCTGCGTATGTCCTTGCCCTCTTTTTCCACATATTCCTGGATGTAAAATATGGAATGGTGATAGCTCCCCAGGATCTGTTTGTGCTCCAGGATGGCTTCGGCCGCATCTCTGTCATTTACTTTGGATATGAGCCGTCCCCAGGATCCCGTGGTGGGCTTGATCACGCAGGGGTATCCGAGCCGGTCCATGGCTTCCAGCGCAGACTCCGGGGTGAACGCCAGAAAACAGCGGGGTGTTCGGATGCCTGCTTTTATCAGGGCCTGGGTAGTGAGAAACTTGCTTCCGCAGATTTCCGCTACTTCAGGAGCGTTTACGGTCGGGACACCGTGGTCACTGAAGATCTTCATTGCGTGCACGGCCCGGGAGTGGTTAACACAGCGTTCAATGAGCACATCAATATCAAAGTCGTTCTTATGGAGATCAAAGAATTGCTGCCGGTCGTCTATCTTGACCAGTTCGACACCTTTGCGACTCCTGAGCTCTTTTAATAGAAGCTTTTCTTCTTTTCTGATGATGGAATGTAAAAAACCTACTTTCATTTTATTCTCCGTTTAAGATCAATTCGCAATGATTCGCAATTTTGTTTTTATTTTTAGGACCCTGGAGGTTTTACAACTCTCAACTGCTTGAAGATGCCATGCCTGTATGCAGGTGCGGTGTTATCATAAAGTCTATCTCTTATCGAACGGTAATCTATTATTCAAGCAAAAAAAATCCATCCCGCCCTCGGCAGTGCAGCGGGATGGAAATAAGAAAGGGGATTCGTGGAAGCTTATTGCTTTTTTTGCATAATTACTCGCCCCAGTCTTCCTCCTCCTGGGGTGCTTCCTGGAGAGTGTCTTTGCCGGTTACTTCGAGCTCGGACCCGCAGTCATCGCAGGCAATGATTTCTCCTTCTTCGGTATCGGGCACCAGGGTAATATCGGCCCCACAAACAGGACATTCCGCCATATTTCACCTCCGCAATTTTTTTGTTGCCATAAGGCGCGTTTTTAAAAGCGGCATAATAGGACATTGTAGCCCTTTTGTCAAAATTAATTTGTCCGATAAATATTGCCAGGGGGGGAATGGTAATATTTACCGGACAAATTAATGTGGGGAAAATGGTTATTCGTTATTTGGTATTGGTAATTAGTGCAGGAGAAAGATTTTAGTCATTTCACAATGTAAGCTCAATTATCCGGATTTAGCGGGTCACGTTTCTTTCCGGCGCTGCTCCTCACTGCGGATTTCCCGCCGCAGCAGCTTGCCCACTTTGGATTTAGGCAGCATGTCCCTGAATTCAATATAATGGGGAACTTTATAGGAGACCAGGGTCCGGCGGCACCATTTGATGAGTTCGTAGCCGGTGATGCCCTTGATGTCTTCTTTGAGTACCACATAAGCCTTGATACGTTCACCGACTCTTTCATCCGGCACACCCACCGCGCAGGAAGCGATCACCGCCGGGTGTTCCTGCAGCACGGATTCGATTTCCGAAGCCGACACCCGGTAGCCCTTGTGTTTAATGGTATCCACCGTGCGATCCACAAAGTATAGATTACCATCCTGATCCATGGACATGATATCGGCGGTACGATACCATTTTTCACCTTCCAGTTCGACAAAGGACTCGGCGGTTTCCTCGGGTTTGTTCAGGTAACTCGAAACCATGTAATCAGAAGAAACCAACAGCTCTCCGGGGTCTCCGGTCGCGACGGGTTCCAGAGTGGCGGCGTCGACAATTTTGACTTTTTTACTGTTGAGGATGCGGCCCACACTTTTGGGCGGGTTGGCCACATCCGTCCGGCACATAGCAACGCCGCCACAGGTTTCCGTGGCACCGTATCCCTGATAAATGGGGATGCCAAATTTTTCCTGCCAGCGTTTGCCCACCTCCACCGGCAACACATCACCGCCGCTGAAACAGTACTTAAGTGAGCTCAAATCATACTGATCCAGGCGGTCATGCTCCAGCATCATGCGATACAGGGCCGGGACCCCGATCATGGTTTTGGCCCCCAAACCCTGAATCGCATCGAAATTGGCGTCCAGATTGATGCGAGGCTGAAGGATTAAAGTGCCGCCGGTTAAAAGCGTCGCCAGGCTGCAGGTTTGCCCCAGAATGTGAAACAGGGGCGCATTGCCCATAATCACATTGTCCTCAACCGGAATAATCGGCTCACTCATGCGGATCTGCTCGTCCGCTGAAACGAGAAATAGATCGTGGGTAAATGGCACCCCTTTCGGAAATTTGGTCGTGCCGCCGGTATAAAGGATTTCAGCCAGAGCCCGGCCTTCCGTGACACTGCCGCTGGATTTTGAGCTTTGATTTTGGTATTGAGCCAATAGTTTTCGCAGGGAATATGTTTGTGCATCAAGCTTGTATTTGCCGCGGGGAATGATATTAAATAGGTGGCCGAAATACCGTTTCCACCAGGGAAGCAAATCGGCAACGTTGGAAACGATCACCCGTTTAAGATCGGTTGTTGCCAACACACTCGTAACATAACCGAAATTGGTATCCGAACAGACTATGGCCTCAGCCCCGCTGTCGTTGGCAATGTAGTTTAGATCATGGGGTGTATAAATGGGTGTGATGGGAACGGCCACCGCCCCGATTTGTTGAATCCCCAGCCAGCAGACCACCCACTGGATGCTGTTGGGAATATACAACATGACTCTCTGATTTTTCTTGACGCCACAATCGATCAGGGCGGCAGCAAAACTGTCGGCCAGATCCTTTACTTTGCGGTAAGAAAAGCGGCTGCCAAGATAAAATACGGCCGCGTGGTCTTTACGTCGCTCGACTGTGGCCGCAAAGGCCGAATATATGATGTTATTTTCTATTTGAGTGGTCATTTTGATTGGTGATTATTCGGATCGACACTCGTCAATCCCCGCGGCCTCATATTCCAAAATAGGCGGATTTAATTTCAGGATTGTCCATCAGCTCTTTTCCGGTACCTGATAAAGCCAGCATGCCGTTTTCGATGACGTAGCCACGATCAATGATGGGTAATACCGGGCGGGCGAATTGTTCGGCGATCAGAATGGTAATGCCGGATTCTCTCCTGAGGTTTTTAATGGCATCAATTAACATGGTCTGTAGCATGGGGCTCAGACCCAGAAGCGGCTCGTCAAGCAATAACAGGGCAGGCTGGAGAATTAATGCCATGCCGATGGCCAGCATTTGCTGTTCGCCGCCGCTTAAAAATCCCGCCTTGCGCTTTTTTAGGCGAGTCAGGGCAGGGAAAATGCTGTATACATATTCCATCCGTTGCGTCAATTGTGATCGCTTAACCAGGTGGCCGGCAATTTTCAGATTCTCCACCACTTCGCTTTCCGGAAATATCGGGTGCCGTTCTCTGGATAAAACCAGTCCTTTTTTTACCCGTTCAAAGGGTTGTACGTCGGTGATGTTTTCACCTCTGAAGATGATCTCTCCATAGATGTTTATTCTTTCGCCCCCCTTGCGCTGTTCCTTAATCTTCATGTCGATGATGAGACCCGAAACCGTGTTCATCAGCGTCGTTTTACCGGCGCTGTTGGAACCGATTACACCGACGATTTCGCCCTGATCAATGGTCATGGTGAAGTCGTTGAGCGCCAGGGCGTTTTCAAAAAATACCATCAGGTTTTTTACTTCAAGCACGTTTCAGAATCCGATTTACTGGTTACTGGTCATTGGTTTAGAGCGTTTAGATGGTTTGGATCGTTGGCAGCTTCGCTGGGTTGATTTGGTTAATTGTGTTGATTTACCTGCCCCCACCTTCTCAAACTCTCAACTTCTATCTATTGCACACCTTCTCATCATCCCATCTTCTGTTTTTTTCCACCTTTCGCATTCGCACTTCCCTCCGGGGTGTAGGCCCCTAAGGCCCCTCCGGGCCGGAGGCTGACTTCCTTTCTCACCTTCCCAACCTCACACCTATTATCTGACTTCCGACTTCTGTTTTCCGACCTCCGACCTCTGATTTCTGTTTTCTGACCCCCATCTTCTAATTCATTCACTGCCCAGATAGGCATCTTTCACCGCATCGCTTTCCATCACCTCGGCGGCAATGCCGTCGGCGATTTTTTCACCGTAGTTGAGCACAATCACCCGATCGGCAATTCGGAACAGTTCTTTTAAACGGTGTTCGATCATGATAATGGTTTTGCCTTCATAGCGCAGTTTTTCGATGATAGGCACAATGCCGGCAACTTCCGCCAGGCTCAAGCCCGAAAAAAGCTCATCCAGAATCATCAGATCCGGATTGAGAGCAATCGCTTTTGCCAATTCCAGCCGCTTGAGGTATCCTTGGGGCAGGGTATTGGCTGTTTTGTAAGCGACATGGGCGTCACGTTCAAAACCGACTTCTTCCAGCAGATCCAGGGCCACCGCATCCCGATCACCGTATTTTCCACCGGTCATCTGTTTTACCCTGGGTGAATAAAGGGGTATAATCATATTTTTGTACGCCGGCAGCTGGTAAAAAGGCTTGACCATCTGAAATGTTCGGGCGATTCCCAACCGGACAATTTTATAAGGGGCCTTGCCGGTAATGTTGCGCTCATGGTAGATTATTTCTCCTTCAGTAGGTTTGACAAAACCGGTTATCATGTTGACGGTCGTGGTTTTGCCGGAACCATTGGGCCCGATCAATCCCAGCAATTCTCCCCGGCCAAGCTCGAAGCTCAAATCGGTGACGGCCTGTACCCCCCCAAAATTTTTATAAAGCTGCGATACTTTGAGCAAAGGTAATGCACCCATCATTCAACCTCCACCCATCTTTCAAACTGATGATATTTGCGCTGAATATAGTGAAATATGCCTTCGGGAAGCGCCACCGTAAAAACAACCAGAAACAAACCGTAGAATACAATCCTGAGGCCTCCAATTCCTCGCAAAACTTCAGACAGAGGAACCAGAATAAAAGCTCCCAGCACCGAGCCTGCGAACGTTCCGATACCGCCGACTACCGCAGCTGCAATCGGTAGAATAGAATAATCCAGGGCAAAAACCGGCATACCCACAAACAAATATATATGGGTTAAAAATGCACCGGTAAAGGCCCCGACACTGCTGGCGATAAATAAGGCCTGGATTTTAAACCAGTAGATGTTGATACCGGCATTCATGACTGAACGATCGTTGTCGCTGATGCCCTTTAATACCAGTCCGAAATCCGAGCTCATAAGTCGGCGAAATCCAAACAGGGCGGCCAGCAGAACGATAATAACAACATACATCTCGATCCGTCTCGAGGGCAGGGGGGTAAGACCGCTGAGGCCTTCGGTACCTCCAAATATGCGGGTGGCTTCGATAATGCGAACCAGCATCAGCGGCAACACCAGGGTAACCATCGAAAAAAAGATACCACGCAGTCTTAAAACCGGAATCAGCAGTCCGGTGCACAGCAATCCGCCGCAAATGGTTGCCAGCGGAATGGTCACAATCGGCGGCCATCCCCAGTAGTGGTTCATGATGCCGGCAAGATAAGCGCCGGTTCCGAAAAATAGTGCCTGTCCCAGGGATACCATGCCGGTTTGGGCCAGGATATCCCAGCTGATGGCCAACAACGCAAAAACGGATACGGAAAGCAAAACCCGTTGCCAGTAGATACTCAAGGCGAAAGACAAAACCACCAACCCCACGATGGGCAACAGCCGAGGAGCGGATAAATAAAGCATTTCCCGCCAGGAGCAAAGTGCAAAAATATCTGCGGACCTGGCTTTTATTCCTCTATCTATTCTTTCTTTTCGTCTTTTCATTAGTGGTTAAATAGTTGATTGGTTGAATAGTGATCGGAATATGATCGATTTAATATTTCCTCTTTCCGACTTCCAACTTCTCCCTTCAAACTTCCGCATTCCCACTTTCGAATTCCCTATATCCTTTCTTCCAACTCTTTTTGCTTACCAAACAGGCCGGAGGGTTTGACGACCAGGATGGCCAGAATTGCAATTAGCGGAACCAGCATGACCCAGTGGCTTTCCAGATAGGTTACGGTAAATGTCTGACCATACCCGATTAAAAACGAGGCCAGCACGACACCAACGGTGGAACCCAGGCCGCCGACAATGCATACGGCCAGGGCATTGATCAGAACGCTGTAACCCTGTTCGACATTTATGGTTCCAAGGGGTAAAATTACGATGGCGGCGATGGCTGCATAGGCTGCTCCAAAGGCGACACTGAGCATCGCCACCTGATCTGAGTTTATTCCCAGGCTCAGCGCGGTTCGTTCATCCTGGGCAATTCCTCTAAAGCGCAGACCCAGGCGCGTATGGTGGGTAAAAAACCAGAGAAGACCGGCCATGGCAATACCGATGATTACGACAAATATCCGTTGCACGTCGATGACCACCTGGCCGACCTCGATGCTGGTATCGATGAAGACGGGCAGCGAGTATTCAAACCCGATAAAGCCAAAATATTTTAGCAGTTCCAGTATGGCAAGCCCGATACCGAACGTAGCGATAACTTCGGATAGTACCATACCCCGAATTCGCAGCAGCACATACCGATACATCAATGCCCCGGAGGCAGCGGTTACGGCCACCGCCAGTATTACAGCTAAAAAATAGGGTAGGCCCGTGGAATTAAAAAAGATCCAGCACAGCAATGCGCCCAGAATATACAGGGCGCCGTAGGCAAAGTTAGCGATTCCGCTGATCCCGAAGGTCAGGTTGAATCCTAACGCCACCAGCATGAGAATGACGCTGTTTACAAAGCCGTAAACTAAAGTGTTCGCCAACATACGAAAACCGGAAAAAAACCTGCCCGCCTTCTCCAAAAATTGGTGGCGGGCAGACTGTCTTAATTAATAAAATTTTATCCCGGTCAAGCCGGGAATTGAAGATTGACTATATTCAGATATCGTTGATTGGTTAAACAGTTGTAAACATGGATTTAACCCATATTTGCAAAATAACTGGACACTTCATGTTTAAACGATCGTTACATTCTTAGATTCCGACTATTATCTACCTACATCAACCATTCAACGAAGTCTGAGTTTACCGTTTCTTCACCCAGGAGGGCAACACGATACTGCCTTCGGCGATGCTCGGAGGGTAGACAATCTTTCTTTTGCCGTCAGCGGTCCATTGAAAAAATGCAGCGACGGCGGTTTCAGCCGGATCGGTGCCATAGACGACCTGATGACCTTCATCAAACCGGATGCGACCCATAACTCCCTTTCGGTCTGTTTTTTCGATCTCGGCTACGATGGCATCCGGATCGAGGGAGCCGGCCCGTTCGATGGCTTCTTTGAGAATGTAAACCGACTCATAAGACGGCGCCGGAGCATGGCCGGCCTGAATTCCCTTACCATAGGCTTTTTTGTAATTGTCATAAAAATTTTTGGCAGGGGCATATTTTTGCGAGGGGATGTTTCCCAATTCGAAAACGGCATTCATCAGTCCACCGATTTTGCCATTAAAGGTTTTCCAGGCAACCTCGCCGGCCATGGGGGATATGAACCCGGCGATCAGTGCCGGAACTCTGAGGCTTTTCCACTGTTTGACGAGTACACCGCTTTCCGGCATATCAAAACAGGTGAACAGGATTCCGGCTCCTTTGGCTTTGGCTTTCATCAGGGCTGCGGAAAAATCCGAAAATCCGGTAGGAAACTGATCATGACCTACGACTTCAATGCCCAGTTTCGGGTAAACTTTCTTCGCCATGCCCGCCGCCGTACCCCGGGCCCAGGCCACATCCTGATTTAAAATGTAAACCTTCTCGAAGCCGAAGTCCTTTTTAAGGGTCGCATTGGTGCCGGCTAAAAGTTTGACCCAGTAAATGACATTTAGGGAAACCCTGAAAATATACTTGTATTTTTCAGGATCCGATTTAATTTTAGCTTCGGTGGCCGGAGACATTGCAAGTGTACCGAGCATCGGCATTTTGTACTTTGCAAAAATATCCATGCCTGCCAGCAAGGCTTCTGAACGGAACGGTCCGACCAAAATGGCCGTCGGCTTTTTTTCTAAAATCAGTTTTTCCAAACCCAACAATGCTTCCGGCACCGGGACCCCTGCGGCCGCATCACGCAGATCGGTGGCGACTACCTTGAAAGGTCTCATTTCGGACCCCACTTTAACGCCCCCCCCGGCGTTAATTTCACTTACGGCCAGCTGAACGGCCTTATGAGATTCTTTGCCTTCCAGAAATCCTAATGAGGTCGGTACCCCGATAACGATGGGTTCGGCGGCGTAGGCGGCCGGTCCGGCAATTAACAACGCGAATCCGGTGAATAATAACAAAATTCCAATCAAGGGTAATCTACGCTTCATGGCTTTCTCCTTTTTTTGCATTTTTTCCTCTATCCTTAATTTGAATGATATTTAGCAATTTATATCCATATTTTTATTAGGGTCCATTTCAAGTAGCTATATAGTAGCTATAGGAAGCTGTTGCTGAAGTCAAGCAAATTATGAGACCTTTAAAATCAGCATGGATGTTATGGGATGAAAAGAATAGTTCAGTAAGATGAACGATAATCTGTTTTAGATTCCGATCGTTTTGGAGTATAAATCATTATATATGAACTTTTTATAAAATTATCTTGACAAAAAATCAACAAATGGTAAATCTGTAATCGAAAAAGGTTCATCTAAATGAACTTTCTTTAGAATGCAACCGATAATGAATAACACACAACAACCTGTTAAGAACTCGGAGGTATTCCTTGAAAATCCAGATAGAATCTCTCGGTCTGCCGACGTTATCGAAGTTAATCGGCAAAAAATTGCAATTGGAAATGCCGGACGGAACGGTGGCGGATATTGTTTCGTATATTGTAAATCGCAAGGGCCGGCCGGCGGGTAAAATTCTGCTGGACCAGAGCGGGCATCTGGATCTGGCGATCCAAGTGATGATCAATGATGAAGGCTTCCTGCCCAGAAGCGAGTATTCACAGCGGGTCCTCAAAGATGGGGATTCAGTCAAATTTATGCTGCTGGTCGGGGGTGGTTAGGCCCCATAGGCGCAAGGTTTTTATACGCCAGAGGGCTGTGGAAGGTTTACTGAAAATGATCAATGGGGTCTTATGAGTTACTTTCGAGTTAACGATAACTGCAATGGCTGTCTGGCCTGTGTGGAAAATTGTCCTGCTTCGGCCTTGAGCTTTAACGATCGGGACGATAGGAGAACGCTCAAGCACAACATGACCCAATGCGCCCGTTGCGGTCAATGCTGGCGAATTTGTCCACAGAAGGCCATCGAGTTTCAGCATCTTTTAGTCGGGCAGTGGGAGGATGTGATTACGCTTGATCTGGTTCGGTGTCAGGAATGCGGTGAACCGCTTTATTCGACTGTATATGAACAAAAAGTGGCCGGCAAGCTGACTTCAACCGGCGCAGCACTCTGTCCGCAACACCGGCAACGACAGGCCGCATCGAAGTGGCCGCTCGTGGGACCGGCCAAGACCGTAACTTCTCAATAGCCATGTTTTCTTTGGGGGACAAATGATTGTTGGAGATTTAAAACCGCTGGCAGAAATCGTTGCGGCGGTTAGAGAATATAAACAGGTGTTGGTTCTTGGCTGCGGCAGCTGCGTAACCGTTTGCCTGTCAGGCGGTGAAAGAGAGGCTGAACAGCTGAGTTACGAACTTTCTCAGATACGTCATTACCAGGGTGCTCCGCCGAAATTTGAGGTAAGTTCGATTCTCAGGCAGTGTGAACGGGACCTGGTGCTCGAATATCAGAAGCTACCCGCCGGAACGGAGGCCGTGCTGTCACTTGCCTGTGGCGCAGGGGTCCAAACCCTGGCCGATGCATTCGAACCCCTGCCGGTGATTCCTGCGCTGAATACGACCTTTCTGGGAGCATCGGATAAACCCGGCATATGGACGGAAAAATGCAAAGGCTGTGGGGATTGTATCCTGCTCCATACCGGTGGCATCTGTCCGATCGCACGCTGCGCCAAGAGCCTGTTCAATGGTCCGTGCGGCGGCTCCAAAGGTGGCTATTGTGAAGTCGGTGAGGGTATCCCCTGCGCTTGGGCCCAGATTGTTGCCAGGCTCAAGAGAATGGACAAAATGAGTTATTATGAGGAAATTCGCGTTCCCAAAGATTGGAGGCCCGGTGGAGCGACAGGGCCGCGCAAGCGAGTGCGAATCGGACTGGGGGACGGGTAACCGTTCGAGGTGCAGGGTTCAGAACCTATGAACCTTTGAATGCATATTATGGAAATAGACGAAATTGAAATACTCTCAGTGGGTGTCGATGTCGGAAGTTCAACCAGTCATCTGGTCTTTTCCAATCTGGTACTGAAAAGAGACGCACGCTCGGCTACGCGGCGTTTTAAAATTCGGGAAAGAAACGTTGTTTATGAGGGCAGGATTATAGATACGCCTTTATTGGATGGCAATAAGATTGATATCGTCAGATTGACTGATTTTTTCAAAGAAGAATATATTCGGGCGGGTATTGATCCGGCCGATATTCAAACCGGTGCGGTGATTGTCACGGGTGAGTCTGCCCGCAAACAAAATGCCAGGCAAATCGCCGCAGCACTTTCCAATGATGCCGGCAGATTTGTGGCGGCGGCAGCCGGACCCAATTTCGAGAGCTTAATAGCGGCTATGGGTTCGGGGGCTGCAGTGCGCTCAAAGGATGATAGTAAAACGATAGTGTCGTGTGACATCGGCGGAGGAACCTCCAATATGGCCATCTCCATAAACGGGGAGATTTTATCGACCAGTTGTATATCGGTAGGAGGACGGTTGCTGGGAATCGATTCTGAAGGAAGAATCCAGCGGATCGATAGGCCGGCAACAAAGGTGATGGAACATCTCGGGTTAAATTATGAAATCGGAGATTCGATCGCTATCGATGATATCGAAAGAATCGCCTTAAAGTTTGCTGAAATATTATTTGAGGTCATTACGGGTCCTGCAAGATCTTCTTTAGCCCGGCAACTCATGCTGACCGCCGATCTGGATTTCCCCGGTCACATCGATGAATATTCGTTTTCGGGAGGTGTCGCCGAGCTGATGTATGGAGGGCTGAACAATTTTAATGATATCGGGCACATTTTGGCCGATAAAATAAAATTGCTGGCCCCTGAATTGAAAGCGCCCGTCATCGAGTTGCCGAATAAAATCAGAGCGACCGTCATTGGCGCGGGTGCCTATTCGTTATCTATTTCCGGCTGTTCGGGATTTAGAGACGATCAGGTATCTTTTCCGATAAGAAATGTTCCCGTCATACGGGTGGATGTCGATCAATCCAAA
>JAJRYW010000107.1 GCA_024275555.1 Calditrichota bacterium
ACGACCTCGGGCTGGTGGTAGGTCACGTTGATGAACGAGGGATCAAAAGGCATCATCCGGTCCAGGGTGGCGTATAGCTCCCCGATGCTGGAGCCTTTATCGGGCGGGGTGATCTCCAGGGAAATCAGCAGTTTTTGGGCCTTTTTAAGTGCATCAATAACCTGCATGGTTGTTTATCTCCTTCGTGATCCGGTGATTTCGCGAACAACGAAACCGTTGCTTCCCACATAAACCCGGAATACTTTGCCGGGTTGGTTTTGCTGGAAAACGGCATTGCCATAAACCGTGCTGACCAGGGGGATGAGGGAACTGTAGCGATAAAGCCGCTGCCAGAAGTCCCGCCCGGTAGCCGGGTCCAGCCGGTAGATGCTGGGCATTTCCTTGCGCTCATCCTGTTCATCAATAAAGCGTCCCCGCAGCCGGGTTAAGCGGTAGCGCGGTTGCAGGCCCAGCAGCGAAAGCCAATCCTCCCAGAGCAGGATATTGCCTTCCAGCATCCACTGGTCGCCATTGAGGGTGAATAAACGGCTTTGTTTTCCCTCCTCTCCGCTCAGGTCGATAAACTCTACCTGGGTTCGCGCCTTGTCTCCCAGTTTTTGAATGCGTATTTCGGCAACCGGCGTTTCCTGCCGGAAATCCCGAAACATGCGGATATTAACGCCCACGGAAAAGGCCAGCCCGGACAGGGAAAAGCTGAGCAGGGAAAACAGGACGGCGGTCATCACAAAGGTGATGCCGGGACGCCGGGCAGAAACCCGGTTCGGGGAACGGCGGCTGCGCAACAGACCCCTGATCGGAATTGCCAACCAGAAAACGCCCAGTAAAAATAAGATGACGCCGGCGTAAATAAATAATTCTGCACTCATATTCGGATTGATGCTGTTAGTGTTTCGGACGCCTGGCCCGGCTTACGGTTTACAATCTTATACCCTGTTTCTGCCCGGCCGTTATTTAAGGCCGGAGGAATACCGCTCAGCACAAATCTTCCGGGGCCGGGATAGTAACGGTTCTCCTTCCGGATTTGTTTACCGGGCCGCTCCCGCTTTTGTTTTTACGCTGTGAAGCGCTTCAACAATCCGGGCCCATTATCTGCACCGGCTCTGCGGGGCCCGGTTTGCCCGGGTTCAGTCTTTGACAACCCCGGTTTGCTTCTTGCCCTTCTCCTCATAAATTTTGTTGCTTTCCTTGGCGGTTTCGCGGATGGGCCCCTTGCGCTGCAACTGGTAGTGAAGGTCATTATCGATGAGGTAGCGGAACTGCTTTTCAAACTCGTCCAAAGGAATGCCGCAGGTGGCGGCGAATTTAGCCAACTCATGCGGATCGTCAAAATCAATTTTACTTAAGCGAAGCATGTAATGCCGGGCAATAAAATAGGACTCGGAAGCGACATCGACCATGCGCACCCGGGTGCGATTGGTAACCGGGTCTAAGATATCCTGAAAATAGAGCGGCACAAAGTGGCCTTCCTGAATGGAAACCATGGCCCCGTTGCCGCCGTCCAGAACAAACTGGGCGGCGCAGAACCCCAGGTCGCGGGTGTATTCCATGTCAAAAGGAATCGGATCGGCGCAACGCAACTCGTAGCCAATGTTTTTGGCCACAATAGTCGATCTCAGGTTGAACTCTTTCAACCGTTTCTGAACCTGGTATTTTAAAATTTCACCAAAATTGACTTCGGCCAGGCGGATATTGTTATGGGCGTCGCGCTCGATGTTGGTCAGAATTTCCAAATCCTGGCGATCCAGCCGTTCCACCAGGCCTTCGGCAAACACCACCACCCCGTCCTTGCGGCCGTAGCTGCGTCGCTTGACGATGGCGCCCACGACAATATCGACAATGTGCTGGAGACGAATCTTGGGGTCTTTGAACTCCTCCGGTATGATGGTAAGGGTTGCCCCGGCTGCTTTGCCAATCCCCAGGGCCAGGTGGCCGGCCTTCCGTCCCATGGACACCACAAAATACCAGCGCGAGGTGGTCTGGGCGTCGACCATCAGACTTTTGACGATCTCGACGCCGATGTGGCGGGCGGTTTGATAGCCGAAGGTAGGAATGCCGTGGGGCAAGTCTAAATCGTTGTCAATCGTCTTCGGTACGTGCACCACCCGAATCCGGCCGGCGGCCATCTCTTCCACCCGCAATGCCGAATAGGCGGTGTCGTCCCCCCCGATGGTGATCAGTTTATCCACATTCAGCCTCAGCAGCGAAGTGACCGCATTTTCCAGGTGCCTGGGGTTTTTGGTGGGATTGTCCCGGGCAATGCCAATGTAGGATCCGCCCCGGAAATGAATCCGGCTGATATTGGAAATACTCAGTTCGCGCGTATGCGAAATATCTCCCTGCATAATCCACTTAAAACCGTCCATGATGCCGACAACTTCTACCCCTTCCAAAGATGCCCGAATGGTCGCCGCACTGATGACGCTATTGATTCCGGGCGCCGGTCCGCCCCCCACTAAAATGGCTAATTTTTTTTGACCAAACGACATGTTCAACTCCTTTACCGTATTCATGTTTTTCCACAAAAAGCCCGGGCAGATACCCACTGCCGCCGTTAAAATGCGAATTGAGAAAATAAAATGTTTTCAGTGCCATTTCAACAAGATTCATGCCCTTCAATTAGTTTCTTTTTTCACGGAAGCGGCGTAGCGGCAAAGGTGGTTAACCGGGCAGGCGGGGCAGTCCGGTTTGCGGGCCTGGCAGATTTTCCGGCCGTGCCAGATCAGCCAGTGGTGCGCCCGGGCCCATTTCTCGCGGGGAATATTGGCCATCAATTGTTGCTCGGTGTCGCGCTCGTTTTTCGCCTCTGCCAGGCCAATGCGATTGGCAACCCGGAAAACGTGGGTGTCCACCGCAATCGCCGGCGTTCCGAAGGCCACGCTCATCACCACATTGGCGGTTTTGCGTCCTACCCCCGGCAGCGCCATCAGCTCTTCCCGGGTTTGCGGGACAATCCCGTTATATTGAGACTGGATAATTCCGGCCGTCTTCAATATATTCTTGGCCTTAGTGCGGAACAGCCCGACCTGTTTTATCTGCTCCGCCAACTCTTCTTCCGACAGCCGGGCGATGGAAGCAGCGTCCGGATGGTTCCGGAACAGCACCCGGGTAATCTTGTTCACCTGGTCATCCGTGCTTTGGGCAGACATGATGGTGGCTACCAGCAATTGGAAATCGTTCTGATACTCCAGGGCGGTATTGGTGTGGCCGTATTCCTTTTCCAGGATGGCCAGAACTTCGTTGCGCTTCTTCTCGGATAACATATTTGCCTCGACGGCTGGTTCCTCATTCCGGTTAAGACGCTGCAAAGATAGTCAGTTTCCGTTCTGATTGCAAAGTGTTGTATTCCTTATCAGCCCGGCGGCCGGGCCCGGCTCTTTCCCGGGAAGGATAGGCCCTTTGAACCTTTTAAGGGGCATTAAATAGAAATTTCACTTTGCGTACTTTACATCTTGATTTTTATCTACAGATTCTGTAAACTCTGGCAACTTGGAGAAATCATAGAAAATATTCGAGTTAATTCATTCATTTTATGTCACAGGAGGTCTCTATGAGAAAAGTGATTACGGTATTAATGCTTAGCACGCTAATCGCCGGAAGTGCCCTGGCGGCTGGCTTTGGCATTGGTGAATTTGGCGCGCGTTCTTCTACTATGGGTAATGCGGTAGTGGCCCGAGCCTTTGACGCCTCGACGCTGTTTTACAATCCTGCCGGCCTGGTCTTTTTAGAAGGCACCCAATTTTATGGCGGTGTGACGGGGATTTTTGCCCGGGCCCGCTTTATCGGCGCCGCGCCGTACATGGATGAGACGGTGCATTTGGCGGTAGATCAGTTCTTCCCGCCGGTCGGAATCTTTCTTTCCCACCGTATTTCCGAAAACCTGGCCGCCGGAATTAGCCTGACCAACCCCTTTGGCCTGGGTGTGGCCTGGGGCGATGATTTTCCGGGGCGTTTTATCTCCAAAGATGTTACTTTACATTCTTTCTACATCTCCCCGGCAATCGCCTATAAACTTTCTCCGAAATTAAGTGTTTCGGTAGGACTGGATGTTGTGCTTACCACGGTTTCGCTGGAGCGCAATGTGCTGCTGTTTAATACCGACGGCGTACCGGGCACCGGCACCGAAGTCGGCAATGTGATTCTGGACGGCGCCGGCGATCCGGCCTATGGATTTACAGCCGGAATCCAATATCGCGGCGATAAATTAGGCCTGGGCGCCAGCTACCGGCACAACGTCACCGCAGAATTTAATGGCGCCGACGCCGACTTCACCGTCTTCACCGACCGAATCAGCCCCCAGATGGCCGCAGTGGCCAGCCAGTTGCTGGTAGACCAGAAAGGCAACACCGAGTTGGCTTTCCCCAACTATTTTGCCGCCGGGATTTATTATCAGTTGCTGCCCAAATTAGGGGCCGAGTTCACCTACGCCTGGTACGGCTGGTCCAAGTTCGATCAACTGGTGCTCACCTTTGATGACCCGCGCTTGAACGAAACGATCCCCGAAGATTACAATGACGTTTCCCAGTTCCGCTTTGGCGTGGAATACCAGGTAAGCGACAACTTCGCTTTACGGGGCGGCTACATCTACGACAAGACGCCTCAGCCGATCCAGTCGGTTAGCCCTTTATTGCCGGATGACACCCGCAACGATTACTCGATTGGATTTGGTTATAAATCCGGGAAATTCACTCTCGACGCCGGTTACATGTTCGTTGATATTGGTAAACGATCCACGGTTGATGAAAATGGCGTGGGCAGAAATGAAAACGGTTTCAACGGGGTTTATAATTCCAAAGCCGACCTGTTCATGCTCAGCATCGGATATTTAATTAAGTGATTGGCAACCGAGTGAAAAATTGTAGGAGATAACCATGAAAAAAATACTTGTTTTACTTCTTCTAAGCGTGTTAGCAGTGTTTACCGCTTGTACACTGTCCGACCCAACCCAGCCGGAAATAAAGACCATTAAACCGGGTGAGTTGGCCTTGAATAAAGTGGTGTTTATCGGCAACAGCCTCACCGCCGGCTTCCAGTCTGCCGGTGTGGTGCAAGACTTTCAGATGAACAGCTTTCCCTATTTAATCGCCAAGCAAATGGGCAAAGAAGAGTATTTTGAGCAGCCCCTCATTGCCGATCCGGGCATCAGCAGCACTCCCGGCGTTGGTGTGCTGGACTTTGTCAACGGTTCGCTGGTGCCGCGCGGGACCTATACGGATCCGACTGCCCTGTTACTGAATGCTTTGCTTCCCCGCCCCTACGACAACTTAGGCATTCCCGGCGCCGAATTGGGTGATGCGCTTAATACTGTAGATGGCTCCGGCGGCAACCCGTTCTTCGACATTGTATTACGTAATCCCAATTTTGGGATGATGAACCAGGTGCAGCAAGCCGCGGCATTAAATCCCACCCTGGTGGTGCTCTGGCTGGGCAACAATGATGTGCTCGGCTCTGCTACCAGCGGCGGTGATCCTTCCTTGATTACCCCGGTGGATACTTTCCAGGCCCAATTGGCAGCCACTCTTGCCGAAATCGGAAAAATCCGGGATGGCAAAGTGGGAATCCTTATGGCTAATATTCCCAATGTTACCGATATCCCTTTTGT
Source organism: Calditrichota bacterium (assembly GCA_024275555.1). GTDB lineage: Bacteria > Calditrichota > Calditrichia > RBG-13-44-9 > J075 > JAJRYW01. The sequence continues at coordinate 5,600 of JAJRYW010000107.1, forward strand.
TAATCTGCTGGACGGCATGATTTACAAGACGTTCCCGGGTTTGGGAGATTTGCCGGTCGTTTTCGACGCAACCTTCCAGCCGGTCGATTTTGACACCAGCGCCGCCGGGGAACTCTATCTCCCGCTCTTAACCGAAGAAGGCGTTATGAGCGGCGGCAGCCCGGTGAAACACATCAATTTGCCCTTCCTCTCCGAGTATAGCGCCAACGGTTTGGGTGTGCCGGATTCGGCCGCCCTGGTTCCGCTGCTGATCGGTTTTGGCGTCGATCCGGCCATTGCCCCCTTCCAGGCCCAGGCCCTGGTACAAGGAATGATGGCCGCCGGCTTAACCCCCAGCGGTGTGCCTATCCCCGGCACGTTGACCATTACCGAAGAGGAAGAAGCCGCCCTGGTAGCTGCGGTTAATGCTTACAATGGCGTTCTCAACGGAGTAGCCGGAGCAGCCGGTATTCCCATCATCGATGTGAATGCTGTGCTTGCCCAACTGAATGCCAGCGGCGTCGACGGATACAGCGGCAAATATGTTTTCTTTGATCCGGCCAACACGGCCTTCAGCCTGGACGGCGTGCATCCCAACAATGCCGGCTATGCAATCATTGCCAACTTGTTTATCCAGGTATTGAACCAATTCCCGGATGTCAATATTCCCCTGGTGGATACCGAGCAGTTCCGCGGCCAGTATGTTAGCGGCAGCAGCAAAACGCAGAAGTTTAAACTTACTCCGGAAGCCGGACAGATGTTACAGCGGCTCTTCCCGAACTAAGACATCGTAAAAATTGTTTATACCTCAACGTCCGGGGCAGTTTGCTCCGGGCGTTTTTTATAAGGCTCTTCATGCCGTACTCGCCCTGCATCTAAGAGGGTAGCGTCTCCCCACGCATCCCCCTATACGGAAAAAAACAAAAACTTCTTACTTGATTTTTGTAGTTGTATGTGCTACCATTTATTATGGTTGTTACGGTTGATACGAATGTGATTTTTTCTGCGCTCTACAGTAATTTGGGTGCATCGCATCAGATTTTAAGGCTGATAATTGAAGAAAAAATAAAGTTAGCTCTCTCTCCACAGATGTATTTTGAATACTATGACGTGCTGGTAAGGGAAGGAAATTTAACCAAACTAAGTTTAACTATCGAAGAAGTTGAAGATATTTTAGACTTGCTGGCTTTATTGGCGCAAAAGCATTCGATCTATTTCTTACTCAGACCGAATTTAATGGATGAAAAAGATAATTTGGTGGTTGAATGTGCCTTTGCCAGCGACAGCGATTATTTGATAACTTCAAATGTTAAGCATTTTAAAGGCAGTGAACTAAAAGGATTTAAATTTAAAGTGGTCACCCCAAGAGAGTTTTATAAACTGTGGGAGTCTAAGCATGGGTAAAACACAAATTGTCACATTAAGAATGCCGATAGATTTGAAACGGAGATTAGAAAGAGAGGCAAAATATCAGGGTGTCTCGCTAAATCAATTAACCAATTATTTGCTAAACACTCAATTAACTCAAATTGAAGCAATTTCAGCATTGGAATCGCGGTTATCACAAAAATCAATCCGGGAACTAAAACCCAAGGTTGGTCGAATACTGGATAAAATCCCAGGCAGAAATATTCCGGAATGGGATTTAAAAGAATCATAAAAACTATTTGCCAAAACGTTATTCCTCCTCGTTCCAAGCTCCCGCCTGGAACGCACTTTTCACTCTAAGCTCCGCTTACATTGTCAAGACTAAAGCAAATGAGTACCCGCACACTTTCGGCCGTTGTTCCAAACTCCTGCTTAGAACGCTGCTTTTTCGCTCATTCGAGGTCAACGTATACCCACTGGGACATAGTTGTACTGCTTTTAACCAATGTAATGCTGGCGGTGGGAAAGCGGAGCTTTCATTGAAAATAGCGTTCCAGGCAGGAGCCTGGAACGAGAAGAAACATTGGCTGCTGTCTGTTCTGCCGGGCTTGCCCCGGCATCCCCGCCTCTTAGCACCGCACTCCTCTGCAGGCATTGAGGGGAAAATAAGCCATTACGTGATAAAATTCTTAAACCATTTGATTTTTTTTTTTGCATTTCGTAGCTTTTCCATCATCAAAAAGTTAAATGGATTTCCCCTCTTTGCACCATGAACCGGTAAATAATAAAGGGAGCATTGGCAGTGAAACGTGTTCTGTGTGTTCTTTCAATTTTGTCAATACTGTTTACTTCCGTTTTGGCACAAAAGAAAACCCACTTTGTAATTGGCCCCACTATTTCCCATTTCCTGAATGCGGAAAATGCCCGCCCCAAAGTTGGTCTTTTTATTGGATTCAGAAGAGATTATCACCTGTATAAGAATTTAAGTTTTTCTGCCGGGCTAAACTTGGCTTCCCGGGGCGCTATTTTGGAAAACCGTACGAGTGCTCTTTGTACTTCTGAATCCAAACATGCCGGCTATCCGGATAGATCTGGAAGGTTAGGCTATGCAGCAACTTCTTCTGTTGTTCAGAATGAGAAATTATCCTCAAAACAAATGAAGAAATCAAAACTTTTATTGTCAGTCGGGACAAATCTCTCATCTTATCCTGGGGAGGAGGGCAGATGGCAGTGGGGCTATAGTATTGGGTTAACATTTAACATTATTAATATTCATGAAAATTTATCGATGATACTGTCATTTTATTATGATAGAATTAATACTGCTCTAAAGAATGTTGAGGGGCGAACTTACACTTTTTTAGCTGGAGAAAATATTTATAAGACCCTGAGCGACCTGCAAGTTTCAATTGTGCATATTGAAGCCCCGTTATTGTTTTCTTATAAAATTCTTACAAAAAACAAGTACGACATCAGCTATATTTTGGGCGCCGGGATCGCAATTGGTATAAAAGACTTTTCCAGGGTAGAAAAATTTACAAGAACCGATGAGATCATTGGTGTTGAACAACTGCCTTTTCCGTCTGGGATTCCCTACGAGCTTAAAGATGGGTGGAATATAATTACCGGCGTCAGATTTCATGTGGATCAGCTTTATCTGGACTTGTTTTACACATTATATCCCTATAACGTTAAAGATATTAACAGACTTAATAGCATATCATTGAAATTGGGTATCGACATTTCTAATCTAAAAAGAATAGATTCAGAATAAACCGATTTCTATTTATACGAAAAGGAAAAATTATGAGTTCGCCATACCTAAAAACGTTGTTTATCTTATTCACATTTTTGATCTTAACTGGACCATTGAACGCGAACGAATTCTTTGGTGAAAAGAATGGCGAAAATGATAAAACATTAGCTCAAAATCAATCCAAGAGATCCCCATTATTTGTTTCATATGGAACGAATCTTGCATCTTTTTCTGGTGAAGAGGGCGGATGGAAGCCGGGTTATAGTATTGGGTTAACATTCAATTTTCCTATTTACAGAAATCTGTCAATGACGCTGCCGCTTTCATATACCAGAATTAATGCTGCCCCCAAGAATGTGGAAGATCGAACTTACCCAGATCATTCTGGGGATAATATTTACAAAACCTTGAGAGACTGGCAAGTTTCAATCATATTCTTTGAAGTCCCGGTACTATTATCTTACAGATTGCTTACTCAAAAAAGCTATGACTTCAGATATATTTTAGGTTTTGGCGCGGCTTTTGCTGCAAAAGATTTTTCAGAGGTAAAAAAATACACTGAAACAGATGAAATAATAGGGGTTGAAAATATCCCTTCTGTTGATCCACCCAATTACAAACTTCATTCAGATATTAACATAACTACCGGTGTAAGATTTCATTTGCATCGATTCTATCTGGACTTTCTCTATACATTTTATCCTTATGATATCAAAGATATAGCCCCACTCAATAGTATATCATTAAAATTGGGCATAGGTATTCCACAGATGTAAACATCGCAATAAACTTTATACAAATTTAACGAACTTCAGGAGGTGATGGTGATGTGGCAAATAAATTAACACCCGGGTAATGCTGGCACATTACCCGGGTTAAAAACGCAAACATTCAAAGGGACTCCAGACTGATTACGGCGTTCAACGCAGGCGCTAAATGCCGCCCTTTTTGTTTGCCCTGCCAATTTAACCTGAAACAGAACCACCAACAAACAGAATTTGGAGAAAACGATGAAAAACTTTCAAATGGGTAACGTTTTTTTAATTTTGAGTTTCTGTGTTACAATGACCGGAATTGCTCAATCCCTCTACAATGGCGTTGGTCATATTCCTGCTTCTCATCAAGTGAACTGGATCGGTGCGGCTTTACTAAACCCGATTTCAGTAGCGGATCATATTCTAAATATTACTGATTATACTACCGGAAACGATAATGAAAAAATCAATGATGCGATGGATGATGCACAGAATCTTGGCGGTATCACCATTATTTATTTTCCTCCTGGAAATTATGTCTTTCATCAAACCGTTGAATTAAGGGACAGTATTATTATCCAGGGAGCAGGAGCAGAGTCAACCCATTTCATTTTCGACAATGGTAAATGTGAGAACGGTTTACTTATTCAAGGCATCGGTGAACAATACGATAGAGTAGTGACTATGGATATCCCTAAAACAGGGAAAGATATTATGAGTCCGCTCTAAAAAGTCATTTTTGGATACTCGCTAAAATAAGCCACCTTGAAGGTGTTTTGGGTAAAATAACGATATAGAAACACATTGAACTTATCTGAGAACTC
>JAJRYW010000108.1 GCA_024275555.1 Calditrichota bacterium
CAGGGCAACGTACATCCCCAGGTTGGTGTCATACATCTCCCCGGAAGCAAAACCGACGCCGACGGCCACGCCTTCCGGGATACTGTGCACCGACATGGCGATGAAAATCAGAATCTCGGAACGCCCGCCCCAGCGTTTCCAGCGCTTTTGGGAGAGACGCTCCGGAGAAAGGTAAAGGTGCGTGTAGGCTAAAAATCCCGCTCCCAGCAAAATCCCCAAAATGACCGGCGCCACCGATTGAATATCCACGTGAGTTTTCCCCATACTCAGGCCGGGCATAATCAGGTTGTACACCGAGGCCGAGAACATCAGGCCTCCGGCAATGCCGTACCCCATACCGGTGTGCTTTTCCGGATCGAGGCGCTTGAACATGAGGGGAATCACCCCCAAACCGCAGGCAACGCTGGCCAAAAGACCCGCAACGATACTATCGAACAGAATTTGATAGGGCATGGACGCCGCTCCCATGAGTACAGTTTATAGTGAATCCCGCTTGGGGGAAGCTGGCGGGACTCCGGAATTAGAAGTTGGAAAATATTCAATCCATCGGTAATTTCCAAAACTAAAACCGTGATTATTTTATTTTAAATGAGTTGATCCGTGTGGACGTATCAAACCCTGTTTTTTGCCGATGAAAAACTTTTTTGCCGGATTGAGCAGTTACCGTGAAGCGCACCGGGTAGTGCGCCGCTATCGCCTTTGGCCGTACCTGGTTCTGCCGGGCATACTTAGCCTGTTTTACCTGTGCGGCCTGCTGGTTCTGGCAATTCTTTATGTGGATGATCTCTCAGCCTATCTTTTTACGCAGCACTTCCCGGCGGCCTGGCAGGGGCCGGTGTTTTCGCTGGTCGCCCAGGCGCTGATCTGGCTGGTGCTGCTGGTGCTGGGCTACCTCACCTATCAGCAGGTGGTGCTGATTCTGTTTTCTCCTCTGCTGGGAGTGCTTTCCGAAACCGTGGAGAAAAAGCTGACCGGCCAGGAAGCTCCCGCCTTCAGTATCGCCAATTCGCTCAAAGACATCTGGCGGGGAGTGCGGGTTAACCTGCGCTACCTGTTCCGCTCCCTGCTCTGGAGCATACCGGCCTGGCTGGCGATATTCATTCCCGCGGCAGGTGCGCTTCTCTCCCCGCTGTTATTGTTTATAATCCAGGCGTATTACGGCGGCGCAGGCCTGGTCGACCCCAATTTGGAGCGCCGCCGCTACACGGTTGCCCAGAGCGTAGACTTTGTTAAACAGCACCGGGGGCGGGTGCTGGGAGTCGGCAGCGGCTTTCTGCTGTTATTGATGATCCCCCTGGTGGGCTGGTTCCTGGCCCCCTCGTACGGGACTATCGCCGCGGCGCTGGCCGTTCTGCCCACTTTAAACCGTTCTGCCCAATAGGAGTTGCTATGCCGCAAATATACCCGGTTTCCAGCATTGATGAAGTTATTGCTATGTTAGACACGCTCATCGACTGGGCTTACCAAAAACAGAGTCGACTGGGCTATTTCCCGGCCCTTTACCGCAAAGTCACCCTCGATGTAAAGGAGAAGCTGGGCAGCGGCTATTTTGAAGACGACGCGCGCATGGAGCGGCTGGATGTTCTGTTTGCCAACCGCTACCTGGAGGCCGTGGGCAGCTACCTGCGCGGGCAGCCCCCCACGCATTCCTGGGCAATATGTTTTGATGCGGCGCGGCGCTGGCGCCCCATCGTTCTCCAGCATCTTCTGTTGGGCATGAACGCCCATATCAACCTGGACCTGGGGATTGCCGCCGCACGCACGGCCCCCGGAACGGAGATCGAAGCGATCCGAAATGATTTTATCAAAATAAACCAAATTTTATCCAACCTGGTTGATGAGGTGCAATCCGGGCTGGCCCGCATCTGGCCCCTGCTGAAAGTGCTGGATTGGCTTTCCGGCCGGGCCGATGAGCAACTGATGAATTTCAGCTTAAAGATTGCCCGCGACCGGGCCTGGGAAACCGCCCGCCGCTTAGCGATGATGACGCCCCTGGAGCAAGCCGACGCCATCCTGGAACTGGACCGCCAAACAGCATCGCTCTCCGCAAAGATTATTAACCCCGGACCCCTACTTGGCCCCGCGGCTGTAGTTGTCCGATGCAGTGAATTACGCACCGTGAGGGGAATCATCAAAATACTACGCTAAAAATAGGTTGGCCTCCAAGCCAACTGTCTATAAAATTCCGCAATCCGCAATCCGCAATCCGCAATCCGCAATCCGCAATCCGCAATCCGCAATCCGCAATCCGCAATCCACAATCCGCAATCCACAATCCGCAATCTGTAGCCCCGCTCACATCATTTTGCCAAAAAACTTTTTTGATTCCCTGGAGTAAGCCTGTATATTCGCAACTTAGGAAGTGCTGAGGAAAACTGAGAAAGTTCATTATCTCCCGAACTATCCCCTTGCACCATTTCATCATTTATCTCACCAGGCAGAGCTCGAAGGAGATTTCAATATGCGTGATAAACTCGTTCATTTGACAACGATCGTACTGTTTGCACTCCTGTTTTTTTTTACTGCGGCGTTATCGGCCCAGGGGGTTGGCAGCCCCAATGTAACTTTTCTGGCCAATGTCAACCAGTACCCCTCGCAAGGCTATAATGATTGCTGGGGCTACACGGCCCCCGATAATCGCGAATATGCCTTGTTAGGCGTGGAGAGCGGCGTCAGCATCATCGACATCACCGATGCAGCAAATCCCCAGGAAGTTGCCTTTATCGCCAGCAGCGTTATCCTGTGGAAAGATATCAAGACCTACCAGCATTATGCGTATGTGGTTACCGATGTCATCGGGAGCGGTTTGCAGATTATCGACCTCTCCAACCTGCCCAACTCGGCCGTTCTGGTGAACACGTTTAACGGGATCAACACCATGCACAATGTATTTGTTGACGAGCTCAACGGCATCCTCTATGCCTCCCCGGGCTCCGGCAACAATCCATGCCGGGTGTTCAGCCTGGCCGATCCGGTCAACCCGGTGGAGATTTCCTCCTTCGGCGTCCATAATCATGACAGCTATGTGACCAGCAACCGGGCCTTTTTAGCGGAAGGATTCAGCGGCTCCCTGGGTATTTTTGATGTCAGCGATCCGGTCAATCCCTTCCTGTTGGGACGGGTGGGGATTCCGGCTTCCGGCTATGTGCACAACGCCTGGGCCACCCCGGACGGCAATTATGTGCTGACCACCGAAGAGACCGGCGGACATACCATCAAATACTGGGATGTGCAGGACCCCGGCAACCCGATTTTTCTCAGCGATTACCTGGCCCCGGACGGTTTGGCCCACAATGCCCATATCAAAGGCGATTTTGCCTATATTTCCCATTACGGGGACGGATTGCGTATTGTGGACCTATCCAATCCCAACGCCATTACCGAGATCGGTTATTACGACACTTTCCAGGGGCCGGGCGGCAACTTTGTGGGCGCCTGGGGGGCCTACCCCTTCTTCCGCTCCGGCAAAGTGCTCATCTCCGATATGAGCACCGGCCTGTACATCGTCTATTTTGCCGGGGCGGATGAGACCCTCACCGGTATAGATGATGAAGAGCCGCTGGCGCAGGATTTTTATGCGGCCCCCAACTATCCCAACCCTTTCAACCCCTCCACAACCATCGAGTACCGCCTCCCGGTCGGCAGCCCGGTGCAGATTTCGGTCTACAACACCCTGGGACAGAAAATCCGCAGCTTGCAAAGCGGGCAGCAGAGCGCCGGCAGCCATCAAGTTCAATGGGACGGCCGGGACGACGCCGGCGCAGTGGTCAGCGGCGGGATTTATATCGTCAACTTAAGAGCCGGCAAATTTCAGCACTCTCAGAAGGTTGTCTTCAGCAAGTGAGGCCGGGATATCGAGAAACCCGGGCTCTGCTAACAGACGCCGGGGTGCAGCAAGCGGATTAATCGAGCAGGCCGCCGGACGCATCCAAATGTTCTTCAATCTTAATAGACCTTATTACCTTTTAAAGAACTGTAATGATTAATTTTTAAAAAACACTATCATTTTCCAACCGCGTTGTGGTCGGGAAAATGACATAAGTTATGTAAACATATAAACTTAATTTGTAATAAGTTTTAATACGTTTCATTATAAAAGGAGTCTCTATGTTCAATCGATTTACCGGAGTTTTGCTGGCTGTTCTTTTACTGACGCCGGCAGCGAATTTGATCTTTGCACAAGGGTCGCCCAATGTATCCTTGTTAGTAAATGTAAATCAATATCCCGGGGCGGGTTATAACGACTGCTGGGGATATACCGCGCCGGATGGCCGGGAATACGCCCTGTTAGGCGTGCAAAACGGCACCAGCATTGTCGACATCACCGATGCGCCGACGGTGTCCGAAATTGCCTTTATCCCCAGTTCCGGCAGTGTCTGGAAGGATATCAAAACCTACCAGACCTACGCCTACACCGTCACGGAAAGCGG
>JAJRYW010000109.1 GCA_024275555.1 Calditrichota bacterium
CGGCAGGCAGCTCGCTTTCAGGTAATAATTCCTATGGCGCCCCCTATTGGTTTGGAGCGATGAATCGCTTTGGAGAAAAACCGGCCCGCCATTTTCTTAAAAAACGCCTTCAGCAGCGGATGATTGGATGGTAAGGGCGTATCGCTTAAGAGCACACTTGCCATCCGATTCACGTAGCGGAAGAACAGGGCCGTCCCAATAATCTCCATGCACCTGCCATCAACTCCGGAAAGGGTGAGTGAGGGGTAAAAGGAGTCGGTGCAAAAATGCGCCGGTCTTCTTTGGAAAGCTTAAAATGAGCTAATCCTCCAAACTGACGGCGGACAGGAGTGATCTAAAATACCCAACAGCATATGCAAAGTTAAGTGGCCAACACTATCGTCTCTATTTGTTCAACGTTTCGGAAATGCCGATCTCTGGTTAAAAACGTTCCTCCGACTTCCATGCAGCAAGCCGCGATCCATACATCGTTGATCGGAATCTTGGCGCCTTTTTTAACCAGAGACAAATAAATAATCCCATATTTACGGGCAACATTATGATTGACGTCAATGATTTCTATTTGCAATTTCTTGATGACTTCTTGAAGCTTGCTTTCATTGAGCTGTTGACGGCTTCCTTTCATGAAGCCGTAACTTAGTTCTCCTAATACAATTGCAGGAAGAAATATTTCCGCGCCGTGGAGGGCTAAAAAATCAACCACAGGGGGAAGCCCTTCGGCGTAGTCGCTGTAAATATTGGTGTCGAGAACAAGCTTCATTCCCAGTCTCCTTCGTTTATTTGACTGAAGACTTCAACCGATTGCCTTAATTCATCGGCTTCTTCGTGGGTCATCCAGCCGGCCAATTCTCGAATCAATTGTTCCCGGGATTTGGTTAAGCCTAATTTTTCATCCACGGCATCAAGAATAATCGCGGTTTTAGTCGTGCCAGCTTTTCTGGCTGCTTTTTGAATCATTTTATCTTTCTCAGGCGGAATTCTGAGGCTTATTGGCATGACAGGTCCTCCATGTATCTCATTTTTTATTAATGTATCGCATTGACTTGATTTTGTCAACATTACCGCAGCAAAGGGCAAAAATCGTCTGTTCAAACAGATAAATGGGAAAATTCGACTTTTTTCGAAACCACCAATTTTTGATTGACATATTTTATAAGGTGCCTTACTATCTTTCTATAAAACAATATTACCCAAAGGGCAAATGATTTCATGTTCTACCTGAAGGATCTTCCAACCGATAAAACTCTGCGTGAATTTGCCGAACGTTACCCCAACATGAATCCATCGGCCCTTAAAACGTGTGCGGAGCTGATGCGTACAGGCAGTGACCTTTTAACCGCCTTTGAAACGATTCTGGGGAAACAGGGTTTGTCCCAGGGACGATTCCTTACCCTCATTGTCATGAACCGCATACCGGATGAGGAGATCAACCCGTCCACGCTCGCAGAAAAATTAGGCGTCAAACGGCCCACCATGACCGGACTTTTGGACGGGCTGGAGAAAAATGGACTTGTAGAGCGTCTTGCTCACCTCGAAGATCGCCGAAAAATAAGCGTTCGGCTTACCGCCAAAGGACGACAGGTCCTGGAAGATATGCTGCCGGATTATTATCGCAACATCGCAAAACTGATGGCGAATCTGACCGAAAAAGAGCGACTGGAGCTAATGTCTCTTCTGGCAAAGGTGAATCAGAGGTTACCTATTCTACATAGGGAGTAATTTTTTTTAGTTAGGCACCTTACTTTTAATCGATTTCCAAAATCAATTGAAAACCGAACAGATTTCTCGGCGATCTGCAGAGATTTTTCCCGCTCTTTCGAGTTGCCGGCTCAATCCTGACTGGTGACAAACGTTGTAATGCTATCGAATCTAAGGCTTCGCCCAAAGAGTTCCGTAAAATTGGGCTCGGTTAGTATAAAAAATTATGACGATGTGATTTAGACGATGTGATTTAACTGAGGCTTACATCCTGTTCCGCAATCCATTGATAAAATGATCCACCGCATGATGGATTATATCTTTATGACTGTCGCCGTCGAGAACCGTGTCTTTAAGTTTCCTGAATTGAATCAGGCCGTGCAGGGTGCCCCAGAAGGTGATGGCATCCCGGCGCGGGTTGATGCTCTGAAACAACCCGGACTGTGTGCCGGCGGTAATCGTCTCGACGATGAGCCTGATAATCCGGCTGCCGTGGCGATCAACTTTGCTTTTTAAATTCGGTACGAAAAAAATTTCCGGGGAGGCGAGAAAATAGTTAATGATGTCATAGTAGTCCCGGTTTTCTTCGCTGAAGCACACGTATTGAAACCCTATTTCACGAAGTTTTTCATCGGCAGGCAAATTCAGGTTACAGACCTTGCGAATCCGGCAAAAAAGAAGTTCCAAGCCCTCTTCCTGAAGATCGGCGAATATCTCCTCCTTACTTTTGTAGTAAAAATAGATTGTGCCCACTCCCAGCTCGGCCTGTTTCGCGATCTGGTTTATGGATGTGGCGTGAAGGCCTTTGTCAAAAAGCAGCGACCTGGCCGCGTCCAGAATCTGGTTTCTGCGTTCCTCTCTTTCTCTTTTCCTTCTCTCTTTAAGTCCCATAACCCTACCGGAGCTGATATTTCGTGCTTCTCATTTTTTTAGTTGAGCTCGTCCCGGAACTTGCGGGTCATCATTTTCTCGTATAGTACCGGGGCGACACGGCCGACCCAGTAGCCGACCTTGCCCATCCATGTCAAAATCAAGAGATGTTTTTTCATAACCGCGGCCCGGTAGATTTCGGCAGCCGCACGCTCAGGGGTGCTCTGCTTTCCCATCCTGGACTGCGGGTGGTCTGTGACCCCGCCGTCCGCGCCCAGAGCGCGTGTCTGCAGGTTCGTTTTTATAAATCCGGGACACACGATCAATATATGCACGCCTTTATCCCTGAGTTCACATCGCAGTGAGGTGAAAAGGCCGTGCAGGGCGTGCTTGCTGGCACTGTAACCGGTTCTGCCAAGAAGCGGTGTAAGGCCCGCCACGCTTTCGTTTACGATGATCATTCCGCGGCGCTCGATTAGACTGTCGATAGCCGCCTTGGTGCAGTAGAGTGAACCAAAAAAGTTTACGTCCATAACCCTGCGAAACACTTCCACCTTCGTGTCCGTGAACCTGCTTCGCTGGGTTATGCCGGCATTGTTTACCAGAACATCGATACCACCGAAATTCTGAATTATCTCTCTGATCGCGGAACCGCACCGGGCCGGCTCGGTTACATCACAGCAAAGCGCCATTACCCGGCAGCCGGAATCCCGCAACTGTTTCTCGCAGTGTTCAAGGGCCTCCCGGTCCATGTCAACGAGGGCGATCGCAGCTCCCTCGCGGGCGAATTTGTGCGCGATAGCCAGGCCGATGCCACTGGCGGCGCCGGTGATCACGACGACTTTGTTTTTAAATGAGGTGTTCGGCATTGTTTCTTTTTCCGTGCAGAATCCTCCGCAATACTATCGCAGTTTGCAACAGCCCGTCAAAGGCCGGACGTCTCTCGGACATTGCTCTCCGAAGCCCCGAACCGGGTGAAAATAAACGCCGTGACGAGACCCGCAATGATGTGCCATACGCCCCACCAGGCAACAAGTATGGCCATACCCCCCATGCCGCCAAAAAAATTAAAAACAAGGATAAGCCCCAGCGCCGAGTTTTGTATGCCGACTTCTATACAGACGGCCCGGCAGGAGCTTTCATCCAGACGAAACAGGCGCCCGGTCCAGTAACCGAGGTTCAGGGCCAGGGCGTTGTGAAGAAAAACAGCGAAAACCACCAGACCAATCACCTGGAAGAAAATTTTATAGTTTGCCGCCAGTGCTCCCGCAACGACCAGAATAAAAAATACCAGCGCAAAAATTTTAAACGGTTTTCTGACTTTGTCTGCAAGGTTGGGGAAAATCCTGGCCAGGGCCATTCCCAGCAAGAGTGGGATGCCCAGAATAATAAAAACGGTGGTAAAAACATCAATGGGACTCAAGCTTACTTTATGAAGGATTGGGGCCGTATCGGGGTTCAGGCTTCCCCAGATGGAAAGGTTAAGCGGGGTCATCACGATAGCTGCGACAGTGGATACAGCCGTCATGCTGATGGATATCGCACAGTTTCCTTTCGCCAGGTAAGTCATGAGGTTGGACAGGTTACCTCCAGGGCAGGCCGCCACCAGGATCATCCCCAGAGCAATGGAGGGGTGCGGTTTCAAAACAAGGGTCAGCCCGAACGTAAAGGCCGGTAGAAGGATGAACTGGGCGAACAGGCCGATTGCCGGGGCTTTCGGGGAGACAATAATCCTTTTGAAATCTTCTAGCTTGAGGTCTATGGCGACCCCCAGCATCATTAACCCGATGGCCGCATTGATAGCCAGCAGGCCCTGGGAGCTAAAGTTCAGTCGGACCTGATCGATGGCTACCGGATCCATAATCCCTCCTGTATAAAAATCAGTGCGCCGTTTACACGCTATAATTCAGGAAAAACAACTCCCAACGTTGGGGTTGTCAGGCCTTGTAAGCGCCTACATTGGCAAGAGCCGTACTGCCCGGGCTGACGGTTGTGGGATCGGTCATGACATTGATGCAACAGGTCTTTCCGGAAGAAAATGCTGCTTCAATTGCCGGCCGGATATCGGCGGGTTTTTCAACCAGGAATCCCTTGCCGCCCAGGGCTTCCACCATTTTGTGGTAATCAACCCTTCCGATAAAAGTACCTGCTTCCACAGCGTGGCCGATTCTTATTTCCTGGCTGTGTCGGATCATCCCCCAACCGAGATCATTACTGATAACGACAACAATGGCAAGGTTTTTACGGATAGCGTTTTCAAATTCCATGAAATTGAACCCGATGGAGCCATCTCCTGAGATGAGAAGCACCCGCTTGTCCGGATTTTTCAACTTAGCGGCATTGGCATACGGCAGGCCGACAGCCAGAGAGCCGAAAATACCGTAGTCAAGATAGCAGCCCGGTTTCCGAATCGTGCGCGTCATGCCCATCCAGATAGTGGTATCGCCCCCATCGGCTACGACAATATCATCTTCGCAGTCCATAAAGTTGTCAATTTCGCGGGCCAGACGCAGCGGGTGGATCGGCGAGTTGTCGCTTTTCCAGTCGGCGATACTCGGTGCCTTGCCGGCAGCGTCGGCCTCGTCAAGAATTGAAATCCACGGCGCGAACCGGTGCTGCGACTCACTTTCCAGCCCGTTGGCGTCAATAAGGGCGTTACATTAGGCCAGGAACGCTTTCAGATCGCTTACGACAGGCAGGTCAACCATCCGGTTGCGCCCGATTTCCTCAGCCTGAATGTCCACCTGGATCATCTTCGCGGCAGGATTGAAGACATCCCCGAACATGTAATAAAGCGATATGCGGGTTCCCAGAACGATAACCAGGTCTGTCTCCAGGTAGGCGGCAAAAGCCGCACCCGGCCTGATGGCCAGAGAACTTTCAAAACAAAGCGGGTGTGTGTCGGCAACCGTTCCCCTCCCTGACAGTGAGGTGAAGACGGGGATGCCCGCTTTTTCAATAAACTCGGTAAGCTCCTTTTGGGCACCGGCCTGCCAGGCACCGGTTCCGGCAATTACAACCGGTTTTTCACTATTGCGCAGCATTTCGAGAGTCTTGGCGGCCCCCTGACGATCCACCGGTTTTGATTGAAAGTTGGTTTGAATTTTTTTTACAGCCGTCTCTTCAACGGCATTGTTAAGAACATCCACGGGGATTTCCAAATAGACGGGCCCGGGACGTCCGCTTGAAGCCAGCCGGAATGCAAGGTCGACAAATTCCGGGATCCGTTCTGTTTTTTGGCAAACCAGGGTTTTTTTAACCATCGGGGAAATCACCGGTTCCTGGAACATGTCCTGAAGGTCGAGTTTCTCCTTATGGTCCAGTCCCACACAGCCGGCGATCAGCACCAGTGGTGTGTTCGAGAAAAAAGCGCTGGCGATTCCGGTGAGCGCATTGGTGAATCCGGGACCCGCGGTCACCATGGCAACACCGGGTTGGCGGGTCATTTTTCCCCAGGCTTCAGCCATAAAGACCGCCGCCTGTTCATGGCGGGTATCGAACAACTGCACTTGAGTTTCTTCAAGATACTGGTAAATGGGGGTAATGTGTCCGCCGCTGAGTGTAAAAATGAATTCTACCTGTTTTGCAACCAGAGCTTCCGCCGCAAGTTGTCCACCCGTCACTGTTGTCATGATTTTTTCCTTTATAATTCCATCAATTGTCCGCCGCTAATGTTTACTGACTCAATTCATAAGCCACCCCGACCTGTCGGGATGAGAATTTAAAAAGATGCTTCCGAGAACTGCCGGGGGATGTCGTAATTATTTCGCTCGAACGCTATTCGAAAAATTATTCCTACTCCTTTTTCGAGCGGACGTCAACAAAAAAAGCGGATACTGTTTACAGAAAGCCACTGATTTCTATGATTTCGCTTTAATATAGTCCACTGACAAGAATGGAACCCTGAGCCCTAGCCCAGACCGATCATCGGCCCCAGACCGATCATCGGCGCCCTAACTGCGAAAAATACAGTCTCAAGCATAGGGTTGGAATCATACCACGATTCGCACTCTGTCAGACGGAGGCCTGGGCGGAGTTTGAACCTGTAAACGCTTACATGTTTTAAAGTCAACCCGCTGGCTTTGTGCATCTGATTCTGTTACAATGCCCCTCATTATGCCAAACGAAGCAATACACATCAAAGCCGTGGTTTTCCATCTCGAAGGCACGCTGATTGAATCGCACAAACAGGATGCAACAGCGATAAAAACCCCAACC
>JAJRYW010000110.1 GCA_024275555.1 Calditrichota bacterium
CATCGTGGAGCAGCTCACCTTAAGTGAACTGAGTCTGGCCGACACCATCTCCCTAATTGCCGATTATATCCCGGTTGCCCATACCACCGCCGCTTATCTCTCCACCGATTTTGACCGGCCGGATATTTTCCCCACCGGTACTTTTGGCGATGCAGGCGTAGACCTGAACGGCAACGGCAAGTTCGACCGGTTGGATATTACTATGGATGTGGAGATAACCACCTCCGCCAATTACAATTGGACGGCTATTCTGACGGACCCGAATGGCGAAGAGGTGAGCTTTGCGGCCAACTCTTCCTTCCTGTCTGCCGGGATAAATACCATTTCCCTCTCTTTCTCCGGCCGGGAAATTCATGATCATAATGTCGATGGGCCCTATACCCTGACCGGCCTGATTTTCTATACCGCCATAGAAGGATTTGCTTTTCAAAATGTCGACACCACCCAGTTTTACAGCGTTTCGCAATTCGAAGGATCGCGCATCAGCGGGGTAGTAACCAACGCCAACACCGGCGCCGGTTTCGACAGCGCTACGGTGCGGATTGTCGGCAGCGAAACCTTCGAACCGAGAACAAAGCCCTCCGGAGACTACTCCAAAGGCGGTATTCTGGACGGCGTTTACCAGGTTTATGCTACCGCGCCGAACTATCCCAATTCCGACACGGTCGTCGTGACCGTACCGCCGGATGCCGCCGTCAACTTTACTCTTGCCAAGCCCACGATTGATATTGCCTCCACCGGCATCTCGGTAAACCTGACCGCCGGGGAAGTCATCGTCGAATCCTTTACGATCAACAACCTCGGCGCGGCGCCCTTAAACTATGCGGTGTTTGAATCGCCTTCCACGGCGCTCTTCAATCCCCTGGGAATCGAGCCGGTTCGCCCGGGCGCCTCCTCGGGCTTTTCCGGGGAAGAGGCGCTGAGCATGTTGCTGGATGACAACCCGGCCTACCGCAGTCGGCCTGCCTTGCCGGCCGGGGAAAATGTCTTATCCGTCCAGCCGGGCCAGTCCCAGGCAATGCCGATGATCCCTTACGGGATTGCCGCCCCCCTGGCGCCCTCGGTACCGCTGGGCGATTCGCTCTACTACGACAACTACCCGGGGTCGACAACCAATGGAATCGGCTTCGGGGCGCAGAGTCCCTTTTACGCCGCGATGCGCTTTACGCCCACCAGTGACTTTAAGCTCTCGCACATCCGGGCTTTCTATCAGACCACCGGTATTCCGGCGCCGGTACATTTGCGTATTCAGGAACACGACACCACCACCGGTTTGCCCGGCAATATAATTTTGTCCCGCAGCCTGGGCGATGAATTCCGGTCTCCCCTGGCGCAAATGCACTTAATTCCCCTGGAAATTCCCATCTTGTTTGCCGCCGGCCAGGAGTTCTGGATTGTCCTGGGTTTTGATAATGTTCCCTTCCCGGTTCGCGCTTCGGACAACGGGGTAAATCAAACCGGCCGTTCCTTCTACTCCTCCAACGGGGTATCCTGGACGCCGCTAGGCGATCTTCTCGGCGACGGCAACGACGACGCCTGGGTTATCCGGGCCCTCTCCCCGGCCGATATACCCTGGGTTGAGGAATTCCCGGACGGCGGAGCCATTCAACCCGGCCAGACCCGCCCCATTTTTGTACGCTTTGACGCCGCCGGCCTGAGTCCCGGCGTGTATACCGCCAACCTGGCCGTAACCAACAACGACTTAAGCAACCCGCAAGTGGTCATACCGGTTACCATGAATGTGGTCTCGGCCGCCGCCGATGTGGCTGGCAATCTTTCCCACGCCATAAGCAACGCCGGCGTCGGCAATACTACCATGACCCTTTCCGGCGATTCATCCGCATCCACAAACAGCGATCCCAGCGGCGATTATTTGTTTAACAATCTCCAGCCCGGGTTAAACTACACCGTCACCCCGTCCAAAACCGGGGACATCGGCCCCTTCTCTATTACCTGTTTTGATGCGTCCTTTGCCGCCCAACATGCGGTAGGGCTGATCACCCTCTCGCCGGAGCAAGTCCGCGCAGCCGATGTCGATGAGGATGGCAATGTATTCGCTTTTGACGCCGCCTTAATCTGCAGTTACGCCATCGGCCTTCCCCCGTATAACAGCGGCGATCATAGCGGCGAGTGGCGTTTCGATCCGGTAAGCCGCAGCTATACCCCCCTGGCCTCCGACCAGTTTAACCAGAATTTTGACGTCTACCTCCTCGGCGATGTGGACGGAAGCTGGGCGCCACAATCCCAGTTGGGCAAATTATCCCATTCTTCGGTCGCCCGGATAACCTTCGACGAGACGCCGGTGTGGTCGGAAAACGGCCGGGAAGTCATCACCGCGGTGAAATTTGACGGAGAATCCGAGGCCTATTCCTACCAACTGGATATCAGCTACAACCCGCAAACCATGCGCCCCGTAGAGGTCGGTTCTTCCCTGGGCGACTGGAATCTTATGAAAAACACCACCCAGCCGGGAGAGTTGCGGTTGGGCATGTACTCGGCAACGCCCCACAATCAATCCGGGGAGATTCTCCGCATCAGGTGGGAAATACTGAATTCCAATATTCCCCTGCTGATCAGCATGGATAAAGCCATTGTGAATTTGGAGCTTCAGCCCACGGCGCAGTTGGAACTGCACGCGGTTCCGAAGCAGTTTGCTTTGCACCAGAACTATCCCAATCCGTTTAACAGTGAGTCAAGAATCCGCTTCGATATACCTCAAACCAGTAAAGAGCAATTAAAAGTGCAGTTATCCATCTACAATGTGAATGGTCAATTAGTGCGCACCCTGGTGGATGACAAACGCAGCGCCGGTTTTTACGAAGTGCGCTGGGACGGCCGGGACGACGCCGGCAATATCGCCGGCTCCGGGGTCTATTTTTACGTGATTACCGCCGGCGATTTCCGGGCCAGCAAGAAAATGATTTTGGTGAAATAACACCGTAGCTGTTCAGTGATCCGGCCGGATACCTGGATGGTCATTGGATGTACATTTTGGGCCGACTTCTCATTGCTTCGGCCGCCCTCTGCTGTTGTGAGAGGTGCGGCCGAAGCGCCCTTGAGAGGAGGCCTCTCTTCGCGCCGGGGAAGAGGTGGTCTGGCGGTATTCGTCAGGGTTCGGCAGGCGTTTGATTGAGCCTGAGCCGAAGGGCGAGGCGCAACAGGCAACACAATTGTTCTGCTCCACGATACTCCCGAAGCGGAAAGCTGGGCCGCTCCAGCCAATATCCCGGGCGGTTGCTGCACATCGATAAAGGAAAAAAACTAAAGTCTTATAAATGAGGAAAACACTGTGAAGTTAGTCGGAGTTCTGCTCTTTTTCATGGCGATTGGTGCGGCCTCCGCCCAGCCAATCCCGGTAAGCCTGCCGGACACCTCCAGCGGGGTTCCGGGGGCCGTGATCGCCATCCCCATTGTTGTGGGGGATTTAACCGGTCAAAATATCATCTCCTACCAATGTACCATTACCTTTGATGAAACCATTTTAACCGCCCTTTCCGTTTCCACGGACAGCACCCTCTCCGAGGGGTTTACGGTTTTTCCCAATATCAGCGCCGGGCAGATTATTCTGGGGGCGTTTTCCACTTCGCCGTTGTCCGGCAGCGGGGTTTTGGTGAATATTAATTTTGCGGTCGATACGGCCGCGGTTGCCGGGCAAACCAGCGCCCTGGTTTTCCAGGATTTTATTTTCAACGCCGGCAATCCCCCGGTTTCTTTGCAGAACGGTACCTTTACGGTTGCCGGGATAACCGGGTTAAATCCCCGCCCCGGGCAGTATAAACCGGTGCACTTCATGCTTCATCAGAACTATCCCAATCCCTTTAATTCCGAAACGGTGATCCCTTTTGATGTTCCGGCGGGAGCGAATACCCATACCCGGGTGCGTATTGTTATTTACGATTCCTCCGGCCAACTGGTGCGACGGCTGTGGGACAGCACGGCCGCGCCGGGCACCCACCAGGTTCGCTGGGACGGCCGCGACGAGACCGGCCAACCGGCGGCAAGCGGCGTCTACATGGTAAATCTTGTCAGCGGTGATATTATGTTTACTCAAAAAATGCAGTTGATAAAGTAATTCCCGGGGCCTCGGGAAATCCCGGAAACCTATTATGAATGAAATTAACGTTAATGGAAATTCTTGATCGAGATATTCTGGAGGAATAAAAATGAGATTGTCGAAACTATGGTTTGTTTGCACAATTATCTTTTTGGTCTCAATAGGATCAGCCTATGCGCAGCCCATCACGGTGAGTCTCCCGGCCAGCGCGAGCGGCGATCCGGGGACATCGGTTACCATACCGATTACCGTGGGAGACCTGACCGGTCAGAATGTGATTTCCTATCAAGGTACAATCACTTTTGATGAAAATATCCTGACTGTAACCGGCGTCTCGGTGAGCGGAACCCTTTCAGAAGGCTTGACAGTCTTTCCCAATATCCAGGCCGGGCAAATTACCCTGGGAACCTTTTCCACCAGCCCCTTGAGCGGCGCCGGGGTTTTGGTCAATTTGATTTTTGATGTTAACCCGGCTGCGCTGGTCGGGCAGACCAGCCCGCTTGATTTTCAATCCTTCCTGTTTAATGCCGGGACTCCTGCCGCAACCCTCCAGAATGGCCTTTTTACCGTTAGCGGGGGTATTCCCGACATCTCGGTCGCGCCGCCCTCGCACGACTACGGCGATGTGCAGTTGGGGGCCAGCGCCAGCCAGAGTTTTATCGTCGGCAATGACGGCACGGCGACCTTGAACGTCAGCGCAGTGAATTTAACCGGCGCGGATGCGGGCGACTTTGCTATCGTTTCCGGCGGGGGCGCCTTTAGTTTAGCGCCGGGGGCGACCCGTGCTATTGAAGTCAGTTTTGCTCCCACAAGCCTGGGGGCCAAGAGCGCTTCCTTAAGCATCAGCAGCGACGATCCCGATGAGAATCCGCTCGAGGTCGCCCTGAGCGGCAACGGCGTAGCTGTTCCGGTTCCCGATATCTCGGTCACGCCGCCCTCGCACGACTACGGCGATGTGCAGTTGGGAAGCAGTTCCAGCCAGAGTTTTATCGTCGGCAATGACGGAACGGCGACGCTGAACGTCAGCGCGGTGAATTTAACCGGGGCGGATGCGGGGGATTTCAGCATCGTCAGCGGCGGCGGGGCATTTAGTTTAGCGCCCGGGGCGACCCATACTATCGAAGTCAGCTTTGCCCCGAGTACGCTGGGAGCCAAAAATGCTTCCTTAAGCATCGCCAGCGACGATCCGGATGAGAACCCGCTCGACGCCGCTTTGACCGGCAACGGCGTACCTGTTCCGGTTCCCGATATCTCGGTCACGCCGCCTTCCCACGACTACGGCGATGTGCAGTTGGGAAGCAGCGCCAGCCAGAGTTTTATCGTCGGCAATGACGGCACGGCGACGTTGAATGTCAGCGCGGTGAATGTAACCGGCGCGGATGCGGGCGACTTTGCTATCGTTTCCGGCGTGGGCGCCTTCAGCCTGGCGCCGGGCGCCACTCGCACCATCGAAGTCAGTTTCTCTCCGAGCACGCTGGGGGCCAAGAGCGCCTCCTTAAGCATCGCCAGCGACGATCCCGATGAGAATCCGCTCGATGTAGCCCTGACCGGCAACGGCGTACCGGTTCCGGTTC
>JAJRYW010000111.1 GCA_024275555.1 Calditrichota bacterium
CGGGTAAAGGGGAAAATCGTCTTTTTCAACCGTCCGATGGATCCCACCCTGCTCAACACCTTCCGGGCGTACGGCGGGGCAGTGGACCAACGGGTGTTCGGAGCGGCCCGGGCGGCGGCCTACGGTGCGGTGGGCGTCATCGTCCGTTCCGTCACCACCCGATACGACAATGTGCCCCACACCGGAGTGATGATTTACAACGACTCCATTCCCAGAATCCCGGCGGTGGCCATCGGGCTGCAGGATGCCGACTGGCTGAGCGAGAAGTTGAAAAGCGAGCCGGAGCTGCAGGTGCGGTTGCGCCTTGCCTGTCGTACCTTACCGGATGCCCAGTCCTACAATGTGGTTGGCGATTTGCTGGGCAGCGAAAAGCCGCAAGAGTTGATTGTGGTCGGCGGTCACATCGACAGCTGGGATGTGGGGCAAGGGGCTCACGACGACGGCGCCGGCTGCGTGCAGGCCATGGAGGTGGTGGACCTCTTCCGGCGGCTGAACATTCGCCCCAAACGCACCATTCGAGTGGTGCTGTTCATTAACGAAGAGAACGGCAGCCGGGGATCGCAAGCCTACGGGCAGTACGCGGACACCACCGCGCTGGTGCATCTGGCCGCCATCGAGTCCGATCGGGGTGGATTCACTCCCCGCGGGTTTACCCTGCAGGCAGACAGTACGGTGCTGACCCGTGTACAGGCCTGGTTGCCCTACCTGCGGCAGGCCAGCATCGACTGGATTCGGCGAGGAGGCGGCGGACCGGACATCGGTCGAATCAAAACCGCCCGGGCGCTGTTCGGTTATGTGCCGGACTCCCAGCGCTACTTCGACGTGCACCATTCCGCCAACGACGTCTTTGCAGCGGTACACCCCCGGGAATTCGAGCTCGGTTCGGCGGCTATGGCCATTCTGACCTACCTGTTAAGCGAGTACGGTTTGTAAACGATTCCTCCTACAGAGGCACAGAGACGCCAAGAATCCGGAAAACATTCTGAGATTGGAATAGATGGCTGAAGGGAGAGGGTACCTTTGAATATTATTTCGGGTAGGCGCAGACCTGTTTGGTAGGGGCCAGCCTGACAGGCTTTACGTCTGCGACGACGCCTGCGACGAAAAAAAGGCAGCGCGGGCATGAAGCCTGTCCAGCGTGCTTTCCAGACGAGCCTGCGGCTACCGTACACATGGTGAGAACATAGAAAATAATGGTTATTTTAGAAATAAATTGCTTTAAATTCCGCTAAGTTTTCAAAAACGCTTGCTCCAGCGGATTGAATTAAATATTTAACCTTATATTAATCGAAACTTTTTACATAGTTTATTTATGTAACTGAATGTATTTATTAGTGTTATTCGTGTAATTCGTGGTTTAGTAAATAATTTGGATCTGTAGAACAGAAAGGGATCAGCCATGCGATTTTTCAGAACGGTTCTGGGGACGTTTTTCCTGCTGGCGGTGAGTCTGAGTGCGCAGTCCGATCCGGTCACCCTGCAGATGCTCGGATCGGCCCTGGGGGAGAATCAATCCTACGCCCTGTTGCAGAGGATCTGCGACCGGGCCGGCGGACGGCTGATGGGAACGGAAAACAACCGGCGGGCGGCGGAGATTTTAAAATCCGCTCTGGAGAAACTGGACTATTTTGTCTCTTTCGAATCGTTTCAGGCGCCCGGTTGGGTGCGGGGAACGGACGAGGTGGTGATGCAGCAACCCGTGCAGCGGCGCCTGCGAGCGGTGGCGCTGGGGTACGTCGATCGGACCCCGCCGTTCGAGGCGGAGCTGGTGTACGCCGCCCACGGCTTCAAAGAGGATTACGAGAAGATTGACGCCCGGGGGAAAATTATGCTGGTGACCCAGGAACGTCCCCGCCAGAAGAAACCGCTGCTGCGTTACGAGGCCATCCACATTGCCGCCGAGCAGGGTGCCCGGGCGATTCTGTTCATCAACAACAAAAAGGGGGGTCTTGTGCTGGCCGGCGTGAGCAATTTCGCGGGCACCCCCGCACCCATTCCCGCCTTCAGCCTGACCTACGAAGAGGGCAAGTGGCTGCAGCGCCTGACCGAGGAAGCCGTGCCGGTACGCTTGCGCCTTGCGGTAGAATCCCACTGCCAGCCGACGGAGAGCTTTAATGTGGTGACTCGCCTGCCGGGCAAGAGCCCCCAGAAAATTGTGCTGGGAGCGCACCTGGATTCCTGGGATCTGGGACAGGGCAGCATCGACAACGGCATTGGTACCGCCATTCTCTTCGAGGTGGCGCGTCTCCTAAAAACCTTCAGTCCCCAGAACCGCTACACCATTGAATTCGTCTGGTTTAACGGGGAGGAACTGGGACTGTGGGGGTCCAAAAGATACCTGAAACGGCATGCCGGGGACAAAATTCTGTCCATGTTCAATTTCGACATGGTTGGCCGGCCCACCGGGGTGAACGTGATGGGATTCGAGGAATTTATTCCTTTCTTCGAGGAACAATTAGGGAAAATCCGGGGATTGGATTTTGAGCGAGGAGTGATCAACCAACCCTGGATGAACAGCGACCACCAGCCGTTTTTGCTCCGGGGAATCCCTACTTTCACTCTCACCGCCCACCTGGACGAGGAATCGGTAAAATACTACCACGATTTCGGCGACACTTTTGACAAGGTGAATCGGCAGTACCTTTCGCAGGCGGCCGGAGTCATTGCGGTACTGGTCAGGGAGATGGCCAATGCCTCCCGTTTGCCCTATCGGCAACGGAGTGAAGAGGAAACGGTTTCCCTGCTGAAAAAATTCGGACTGGACAAACGCCTCCAGCGCTAGAAACAGTGGCCGTTTTAGAAGAATTTTACCACGAATAACACAAATTTCACGAGAAGACAATTTGTATTTTCGTAATCTGTGAACAAAGTTTTTTAACCCGGTTTTATTTTTTTATCCATTGTGAAGTGTTTTTTAATTCAAATAATCGTATTCTTTGTTTTTCGGGAAATTGGTGTAAATGATGAATTTCGTGGTTAGAAATAAAAAAAAGGAGTCTTATGGTGAAGAGAAATGTGATTTTGTTGATTGTTGCGCTGGTATTGATTGGCCTCTACTTATTTGTATTGGCTTCGGTGGATCTACCGGTAAATTCAAATAAACAGGAGAAACAGGAAAAAGAGCAGCCAGTCTCGCTGTACGATTTTACAGTGCAGGACATCGACGGAAATCCGGTGAAGCTGGAGAAGTTCCGCGGCAAGGTGTTGCTGATTGTGAATGTGGCCAGCAATTGCGGGTTTACGCCCCAGTACAAAGGACTGGAGCGCCTTTACCGTAAATACAAAGACCGGGGCTTCGTCGTACTGGGGTTTCCGGCCAACAACTTCCGCAATCAGGAGCCGGGTTCTAACCAGGAAATCAAACAGTTTTGTAGCAGCAATTACGGGGTAACGTTTCCGTTGTTGGCCAAAATTTCCGTTAAGGGAGCGGACATTCATCCCCTCTACCATTACCTGACCAGTCCGAAGACCAACCCGCGTTTTTCCGGTGAGATTACCTGGAATTTCAACAAATTTCTGGTAAACCGGGAGGGTAAGGTAGTGGCGCGCTTCGATTCCCGGGACGAGCCGGAGAGTCAGCAGATCGTGCAGGCCGTTGAGAAAACCTTGCGGGGCAAATGATTCGGCACCCAAAGCCGGAATTTGCGCCGCACGTGCCCCCGTTGAGCAAAGTAATGTCGCGACGCGCTGCGCCATCCTTTCTGCAATAAACAGAAAGCGCTCCGTAAATTCACCCGGTTGGACGGATCTTTTTCGACTCTGAAGGGGCAAATGTCGGCAATTCCTCTTTTCCTGGCTAAAGCCCGGTGTTGATTCAGGTTTTTGCCATTACCGTCCGGTTCTGTTTTGGTAACTAAATTTTGTTCCTTGCCTTTTCGCGTCTTTGCGCTTCAATCTGGAAAGCTTTCTTACCATGATTCGAATTTTTTGGAGGTATTAGCGAATTAGATTAAAATAAAAAGTCCATTCAAAAGCGGGGGCAATTCCATGAAATCCTGGTTGTTTTTTCTGCTATTCCTGGGGTTCTGGTCCTTTTCCACTGCCCGGGAGGTTTACTTTTTAACGGATCCGACTCTGACGCCGGACGGGAAAGCGATTGTGTTTAGTTACGAGGGTTATTTGCTCATCTTTGGACTGGCGGGGATCATAGTGAATAGTTTAAAAAATCAATTCAGAGCAGGATTATCTGTTGAATGAATAACCTGACATCATTCTATAGTACTCAAGCTCATGCACGATGATCCCTGTCCTTATTCTTCATCTGGCAAGCACACATTCCTGCCGAAAGCGATGCCTAACTTTCGCATCCGATTCCGCAGCGTATTCGGATTGACCCCCAGTATTTCCGCGGCGCCGCCTTTGCCGTTGATCTTTCCGTTGGTCACGGCAAGCACCCGCCGGATGTAACGGGCGGTCATGCTGTCCAGCGTTTGCCATTCTTCTTCTGTTGCCTGGGCGGGTTGCGTTAAATGGGCCCCGCGTTTCAGATCGTCAAAACGGAGCGGTCCCCGGGGATTGAGAATCAG
>JAJRYW010000112.1 GCA_024275555.1 Calditrichota bacterium
AAAACTAAAATTTTTCTGCCTTAGTTGATCAATATCCTCAATTTTGAGTGAAAACATCTATAAAAAAACCATTAAAGAGATAATAAATCCGTGAAAATCAGTGTTCATCTGTGTCCAATTTAAAATGTGCACGGTAGTGAATAGTCCTTAAATTGTCAAACGTAATTCAAGTTTTTTAACTCTCTTTTTAAGAATCTCTGCGGCAAATTGCGTAACATGAGTTATTAAGAAGAATTCTCCGATAGCTGCCGAGGTTCAGCGAGGTACAAAAACCCGAAGGCAGCGTTTGAAGACTGCAATAAAGCGGTTGACAATTCGAATTGATGAAGATATACTCGCAGAATTTCAACAGCTTGTCCCGCAAGGTCGTAAAATTGGGTTGTTCCTTTTTTGTTTGATTTATAACCTTCCGCTTAATATCTTTGACTGGCTTAGACATAATTATCCTCTGCTTTTATTTGAGTTAGCACTTAATACAAGGTAAGAGGGCTTTATGTCTAAGTCATTTTATTTTATGAAATTAACTCGTTTTGCCTAAACACCTTTATTGAGTATTTTATTCAGAAATCGTTTATGTTGAACAAAAAAATAGAGAGAGCCAAATGAAACTCAGCAGACACACAAAAGTGATTTTACCCATTGGTATCCTGTTCGTCCTTTATGCACTTGTACTTTTGCTACCGAGCGATGAAATTGGTTCTTTTAGCTCCGTTCGAGCAAGCGGCGAGATTAATCAGAGCGTAAAAGTACTCGTAGATAGCGAAAAAGGATTTGAAAGAAATCGAAATGGTCGCATTATAGTATTTTACGCCAGGGATAAGTTCAACGCCTTAGCAAAGGTAACTCTGGAAGAACCGGCAGCAGAGGCATTAATGCACGCGCAAATCGTGGAATTATTCGGCCATATGCATGGCGATAATTTTGTTGGTAAGAGACTGACGATTGTGAAATAGAATTTTCATTTCATTGGTCGTTATAGCCCTTTATTCGGTTTTCACTCTCGACCTGTTCACCCCTGGCGGCGGAGTAAACAAAGGGTATTGCCAATATCTGTGCGTAAATCCACCCTGTGGATTTCAACGACCCCAGTTTTTTGCGCTATTGTTGTTCACATATGTTACCCCCGTTCACACCATGACACTAAAAGCTGAATAATTCTACTTTTGGACTTTGAACGGCTTGAGCAATTTACATAATTCCCAAACCCATAAAACACGAGGTTCTCATGTCAACCGTTCCGAAATCTGTTGCGGAGTTCCTGGAGGGGAAGCGCATTGCCGTGGCCGGCGTCTCACGGCGGGGGGATGTTGCCGCCAATACAATATTTAAGAAACTGAGAGATTGCGGGTACGAGGTGTTCCCGGTGAACCCCAACGCCGGGGAGGTCGAGGGGGTGCGGTGCTACCCGGACCTGGCCGCCGTACCCGGCAACCTTGACGGGGTGGTAATAGCCGTTCATCCGGAGGTTTCCGCCTCGATGGTGCGCCAGTGCCGGGAACGCGGCGTGAAGCGGGTTTGGTTTCATCGTTCCTTTGGAGCAGGCAGCGTCTCGGAAGAGGCTGTCCGCGAGTGCCGCCGCCTGGAAATAGAGGCGGTCATCGGCGGCTGCCCGCTGATGTTCTGCGAACCGGTGGACATCGGCCATAAATGTATGAGGTGGTGGCTGCAACGCCGGGGGCGCGTTCCAAAGTAACAATCTTAACCTGCTCGCAACACCTCTCTTATCCCCTCTTCGAATCCCTTCAGGGGTGCACTCAACAGAGATTGAGCTAAATCAATGTTCAGCGAGACGTCGGCCGGGCGCGCCGCAGCGAGGTTGAGGTCCGCCATCGTCACGGGAATAAGCAGGCCCGTATCCAGGTTGGCGATCCGGCAGATCATCCGGCCCATCTCAAAACGGGATAGCCGTTGTGCCCCGCCCAGGTGGATGATCCCGGTGTAACCGGAAAAGGCCAATTCCCAGACAGCCTGCGCCAGGTCGTCCGCCAGCACCGGGGTGCGGTACTGATCGGTGAATAGTTGGAGGGGCCGCCCTTTTTGCAGTTGCTCCAGCATCCCGGCAGTAAAGGAGGGCCGCCCGGGTAAACTCCGGCCGTAAATCAGGGCCGAGCGGGCGATGAGCGCCCCGGGTGAGGTCTGGAGAACAGTCTGCTCGGCGGCCAGCTTGGTGCGCCCGTAGACATTCACCGGCCCGGTGGGATCGCTTTCGGAGTAAAAGGATTTTTCGCCGGAGAAAACCTGATCGGTGGAGAGAAATACAAAGCGAGCCTGGTGTGCGGCGGCCCATTCTGCCAGTTGCCGGACCGCCTCCGAATTTACAGCAGCGGCTAATTCCGGCTGCTGCTCGCAGGTATCCACGTTGGTAATCGCCGCGGCATGGATAATCAACTCAGGTTGGTATTGATCCAACACGAGCGGATCAAATTTTTCCAAATCAAACTTGAGAGGGGTGGATTTCCGGGGGAGATTGGGCAAGCTCCGCTGACGCCTGGCAGCAAACAGTTCAACCGGATCAGGACAGCAACGAATCAAATGTTGGCCGAGATAGCCGGAAGCGCCGGTCAGCAAAACCCGCATGGGGAGTCACCGAATCAGATAGGTGAAATTCATCCGGAAGGTTTCCCCGCTGACCGGGTTGGGCAGGTAAGAGACGCTCAGAAAAGATTTGCGGGATACTAAACCGGAGTTTTTTTCTTTGCGGATCAGGCGCACCACATCGACCATGCTGGAAATGCGGTTGAGCACCATGCCTGCTACCATAAAGGTGGTGCGGCGTTTCCAGTCGAGGCGATCCAGGCGGCGCTGCACGTAGCGGCGGCGATTGGCGTCGGAATCCCATTGCCAGTCAAACTCCTGTCCCTCGGGATAAATCGCCTCCAAATCCCGGTCCAGCAGTTTGGAAGCGTTGAAATCATAGATGTTTTCGGCAATACCGACATCGATCCAGAACTGATCATCCTTACCGGCGGTTTGCGCCCCGGCGTGCAAAGCGGCAAATGATTCCATGTCTTCCTGAAGCACATTGACGTAGGCGTTGGTGGAAAAATAGCCCACCCAGAGGAGCGCCTCCGCCCCCAGAAAGTATTTAGCGGTGTTCTTGTGTCCCATGGCCCACTCCCCTGCCCCGGGTAAAATCATGGAGAGGAGGAGATGTTTTGCACCGCCGTTCCCGGAAGCGCTCTCTGTCTCTCCGGCCGGGAAAGAAGATAACCGCAGCCTGGCCGCTTCCGGCTGGGCAAAGAGCATTGTAGCCGGTAATACGGCCAATAAGATCAGAAATATAAGTCGTTGTTTCATTGGGTCTTCCTACTCGTGTTCATTTTTTGAAAGGTCTTCCGTCAAAACGTGTGTTTCCCGCTGCTGCAACAACGCGGCAATATGAAAAATGGCCATGACACAGGCAAAATGAATTTTGCCACTCCTGACCTGCAAAAACTCTTTCCTCGTGCGCGGGCAAAATGAGTTTTGCCACTCCCGGATATAAGATAT
The DNA here is from genome assembly GCA_024275555.1 of Calditrichota bacterium. Lineage (GTDB taxonomy): Bacteria > Calditrichota > Calditrichia > RBG-13-44-9 > J075 > JAJRYW01. The sequence continues at coordinate 3,490 of JAJRYW010000112.1, forward strand.
TTCTGTTCGTGTCAATTCGTATTAATTCGTGGACAAAACGGTCATCCTCAGAAGGCCAGGTTCAGTCCGAACATATTCAAAAATTCCCCAAAGTAATAGTCCTGCCGGTAGGTAAGTTCTACTTGCTTGCGATTAAAACTGCGGGTAGTAAAACCGGCGTCAATGGCAGAGACCAGGTGGTTCACCAGGGCGATCATGGTTCCGTAGCCGGCTTTATTATAAAAGTTGTTGGCATCCAGGCGCATGGTGGTATAGAGATCGTTCATGGGAGTGATGTTGCCGACCCCGCCGTAGGCCCCGCGATAGCTCACGTCGAAACTGGCGTCGGCCCAGGCGTTGCCGAACTGCTCGGGATACTTCCCGATCATCTCATAATACTGTTGGGTCTTCTCATCAGGCAAGTGATGCGAAAATCCCCGTAAATACTCCGTGGTGGCAAAAGGCTCCAAATCTTCTTCGGCGGTTTGCCAGACTTCATCGATAATGACCGGTCGGTTGGCCTCGTCCGGCTGGATAAGATTATCATAAACGCCGGTGGGGAAATTGGGGTCTTCCACCCGGCCGTTCAGTTTGTAATAGACATAAGACCAGTAGCGCTGTTCGCTCCAATTCTGGTCGGCAAAGTCGATAAACTCTGAAGTTTTATCATCCCCTTTTTTATTATTAGAGATATTAATTGCCCAGGCGGTTGCTTCTACGGCCACAAAAGCCAACGCTTTCCAATAGGATTGAGCGTAAAATTGTCCCGCGCCCGGCAATACGGCGGAGAACAGCACCGCTTTGCCTATCGATTTCTGAGAAGCCCCTATTTTCACCTCTTCCTGAAGCTCACTCTGGAGGTTCTCTTCCAATTGGGTGTTCAGCCGCAATCGATTGAGCAGGATGTTGTTTTGCAGGTCCGGCTCGGAGTCCCCCGCCCACAGCGACATCGTCAAACCCATCAACAAAAACGCTATGATTGCTTTCATAATATTTACCCCTCAGGTAATGCTTACATACTTCCGGGAATTTTTCGAGCGTCTAAATTTACCGCCCGTAGAACCGCCGTTTTTCCAGGCGCAAATCAAAATCGAACAGAACCCCAAAATAGAATTTCCACTCTTTGGGGTAACGCACCCCCTGGTTAAAATGCTCATTCAGCGGATAGGCTGCTTCCACAAAAATGCGGGTAGGGAAAAAATACCAGGAAAACGTATCCAAACGCAACTGAAAACCGACATCGGAGAGAAAATTGTTGAACTTCAGTTCATCGCGTTTCCAGGCGTTGCCGTATTGGTAAAATCCGCCCAGGTAGAGCTTGTCAAAATACATGTTCAGAAACTGGATATTCAGGTTGCGCGCCAGCGGAAACCGGTAAGTCACCGAGCCAATAGCCATCTTGCGCCCTTCGATGCTGTAGAAGGGATAGCCTTTCAGCCCCACCAGTCCTCCGGCAAAAAAATGGAAGAAGCTATCCACCGGAGCGTCCATCAGCCCCCCCTGGAAACGCAGGGTCAGGCTGTGGCGTTTCGACGCCGGCGAGGTCAAATACTCCTCCCAGTTCATCTCGTAGCGATTGAAATAGTATTTCTTAAACACTTCCAGGTTTACAGCCCGGTCCGTGGCAAAATCATCTAAGAAGCGGTTCCACTCCCGCTGAACCCGGAAGGTGACGTAACGCCCTTTACGGGGATTGATGCCCCGGTCCAGGTCGGTGCGCACCTTTTCGTGTTTCAGGAACAGGCTGATAGCGTGGCCGCGCAGGTAAGAATAGCGCAGCGGCGCAAAGGCAACCAACTCTCCGTCGGCCGGATTCACAAAATCAAAAGGGCTGATCTTAGCCCGGTACATGCTGAAGATATAGGCCAACCGGGCAAAGAAGAGCGGCTTCAGCTTCCAGGGCAGCCAGTAGCCTTTAAAGCCTATTTCCGCCTGGAGCAGGTTGAAGTTGATGTCGATTTCCGGTTGAACATTGTAGCCGGGGATTTGGGCAACATCGGTAATATTTGCGGTTTGATTAAAAGCCTCGATAAAGATGGTGGGCCGGATAATGTGGTTGAATTCGAAGATGCCGAACAGGTCGTAATCCCCTTTGATATTCATATCCGCGCCGCCGAAGAAAAACATGCGGTTCAAAATTTCGTTGGTGTAAACATAAAAGCCGGGCTTGACGGTTCCGTAATCGACAAAAAGACGGGGCATGATGGTTGCGCCGGGGAAACGATTACGGTACGGTTTGGCCGCCCGGGGCTGGTCGGCAGGGTTTGCGGTTAACTCCGGCGCGTGGATATCCGGGATGGTCTCCGGGTAATTCTCCCGGTAGGCCAACTGTGCAGCCGGTAATGCGGCGAGGGTGTCCATCCGGTAAATTTTGTAGCCCTGGTCTTTATACAGCGCGTAGAACATGCCGCCGTCCGGCGCCGGAGCGGGCATAAATGCGCCGCCGATGACATTGGTATGGGCTTGCTTCCGCCCGGTTTTCAAATCCAGGCTGTAGATGTTAAAGATGCCGGTTTCGTCGCTGGCGTAAAAAAGGCGGCCGGTCGCCGGGTCAAAGATCGGATAGCGCTCATCCGCCCGGGAATTAAGAACATACTGCAAGGCGCTTCCGTCGGGTGCAATTTTGGCAATATCACGCCCGAATTTTACCGAAGTATCGACAATGAGGTATTCATCGCCGGGGGCCCAGCGGGGATGGTAAAACTGCCGCCCGTTGCGGTATTGGGTTAGCTGCACCAGCTCCCGGCCTTTGAAACCGGTTTTGCGAAAACGACGCATCCAGTTGGGATCGCCGGTAGGGTCTTCCGCCGTTAAGTGATGGGCGTCCAACTCGTAGAAACGGTCAGTCCATTCACTTTGATTCACTGCGGCCTGCGGATCGCCCAAGTCCAGGCGGAATAAATTGGTCACGCCGTCGCTCTCCACCACAAAGACCAGCCGGTTTCCCTGGTGCGACCAGTCGGGATGACGGGCGCGCAGGGCGTAAGTGAGCCGGTAACTCTTCTCCGCCGTAAAATCATATAAAAATATATCGTTAAATTTGCTCTCGGTGTCCAGGATCAGGCTTACTTTGGAGTAGACCAGGTAGCGGCCGTCCGGCGACCAGGAGAACGACCCGGTGATGCGTTTGGCAATCTCGACCGTCCCGCCGGTTTGCAGGTCTTGCACCACCAGCTTATTCTGCGATAAGTAATCTGCATCGCCGGTGGCCAGGTAAGCGATTTTCTTTCCGTCCGGGGAGACCAGCGGGTGCAGATTGCCGATTCCTTCTTCGACAAAGGGCGCGCCGGTTGCCAGGCGCCGGCTGATCACCGCCAGGCGGGCCTGGTAAGTTTCCTCCAGGGAAGCCTTCCAGCGCTTGTAAAGCTCTTTGGCGGGAACGCCGGTCACCCGTTTCAGCACTTGATCGAAGGATAAGACAATCGGCGAACTTGCTGCATCGGCCAGGTAGGCCACAACGCTGTCGCCATAACTTTTCGCTAAGAAGCGGACAAAATCAAACCCCTGGTTATAGGATGATTCGTTGCCGATGCTGTTTTTGCCAAAGGTGGACATCTGCTTCAAATCGAGCAGGTTCCCGGCGACCACCCGGTCGCGCAGAATCATCTCCCGGTGGGAATCGCGATAGTCAAAGCGCTTGCTGGAACTCTGGAACTGGGAGACGCCCTCGGCAAACCAGACCGGAATGCTGATCCCGGAGATCGGGTAGGACACCAGCACATTGGGAAATCCCCGCACCACGTCCGGACGACGTTCTTCTTCATATCCAAAAATTTGCAGCCATCCCGCCGGAACATGCCGGCCGAATTTGAGCGCTTTCCGCAAAGAGATGATGTGGGTGTATTCGTGGGTTACCACATCCCGGAGCCAATTATGAGTGCCGCGCAGGATGTAATCGAGATTCTCAGACCAAATCTCAATTTTGTTGTCATAAAAGTAGGCCCCGCCGTTGGAATAATCCTCGGTGTCGCGGATAATAAACTCGGTTTTCTGCTTGGGCGCGTACTGATAGAGGCCGGTAATGTGGGGATAGATCTCCTCGGCAATCTGGGCCACCGCATTGGCGGTGCGCACCGTGCCCTGGTGATAATGCACCAAAAAGTGTTCGGTTTCGATAGTCTTCCAATCCAGGTAGGATTGAGTGGGTATATACTCCTGGGCAACTGCCAGCGAAGTGAAGATCAACCACAGGTAAAACCAGCCGGGTAATATCCGATTCCGCATCCGCATCACTTAATCACCGCTATCTTAATCAATTGGACCGCTGTTTTCTGATCGCCCCGGGCTTCCACCCGGGCAAAGTAGACTCCGCTCTGCACATTGGTTAGATCCCAGCGCACTTCGTTATCGGTGTTGGGATCGCCGCTGCCCCGCAATGTTTTTACCAGGTCTCCGGCCAGGTCAAAAATTTTGATCTGCACCTCGGCGGCGCTGTTGAGCCGGTAGCGGATAAAGGTAAAATTGTCCTGGTTGGGGTTGGGCCAGTTGTAAACCGTTTTCTCAGGCATGAGCACATTCGAGACGCCCGGGTTAACAATAGGAGCGGCGCCTGTTTCACGATTCAGATTTCCCGGTGTGGCGAACTGCTGCGGCCAAAACGGGGAAACGGTCGGCCTCCAGGTGGAGGGCAGTTCCCAGCCGTAGAGCATTCCGCCCCGGGTAGCCGCGACTAATTCCAGTTGAGCGTCGCCGTCCATTTGCAGAAAAGCGGGGCTGCCGCCCAGCGAATCGCCCAGAGCCAGCGGGAAATCCGGCAGCGGATTTCCTTCCAGATCGTACGCTGCCAGCAACCCTGCCGGGTCTGCGATAAGCACACCGGGCCTATCTTCTCCTTCCGGGCCGGGCAGCCAGGCGGCAATCGGGCTGACACCCAGGTGCGACTCCCGGGCCGGTTTATATATATCCACCGGGAAATTTGCCTTGAGGGTATAATTGTAATTAAACAGCAAAAGCCGGTTCTGACTGGTGCCGATTAAATTGGTTTGAGGCACGCCGGCAAAGTCATCCGCAACAGAAATGACAATCGGCGATGCCTCAAATCGATGCAACTCCTCCTCTGCAGGCGGTTCGGCGGCAGGCTCCAGCAAGCGGTAAAATTGCCCGCCCGGGCTGACCGTCTCACCGAGCAGCCCTGCCGGGCGAAATACATCCGCATCGACCTGGCCAATGGCCTGATCATTTTGATAAACCCGGCCGTCATCCGTAACAACCAGCAGATTCCGGGGGTCTATCGGGTGAAGATGCCGAACAGAGGTCGGGAATTGCCAAAGTTCCTCCGGGGTTACCGCACCCGGAAGAAGATTTATACGCAACACTTTCCCGTCGGCGCTGCCCAGGTAGATAAATTGCTGATCTGTTCCGGCAATCGACTCTACAATCGGGTAGGTGGTCAGGGTGGTGTTGAGATCAATTTCAAATAGGGTGTCCAGGGGAAATACCTGCGGATTGAATTCGAATCCATAGAGGAGGCCTTCCCGGGTAGCGGCGCACACGACCGGGTAACGGTTGGGCCCTTTAAAAATGGCCAGCGGCGGAAGCAAAGTTTGCCCGGGCGGCAACTGCACAATTTGCAGCGAATCGGTTGACCACTGCCCGGCGCCGGGGTATTGAAGAATCCGCCCCTGGTCCGTGGTCAACAAAACAACCTCCGTTCCGTTTTGCTCAACATCCGCTGTTTTAAGCGAAGTAATTTTACCGTAGGTTGCCGTGTCGATGGGTTGCGGAAAGCCTTCCTGGTAAAGCCCGATATCCGCTTTAAAAGTCATGGACGGCCCGCGGGCAGAAAAATCGTAGAGCCGGATATGGCTGTTGGCGCGATTGTAATAGCTGCGGCTATTGGGGATACTGTGCAGGGAGAATTCTCCCCGGGGCGATTGGGTATAGAGCGGGGCGTCGTTGCCGGCGTACCAGGGGTCCAGGGCGGTGCCGATTTCCGACCCGGCCCCCCCGCTGATAAACTCGAACGACGCGCCGATATCCTGGGAGCCGTCGGCCTCTTCCAAATCCACACCGCGGTGTTCCGGGTCGTCATTGATGTGATTGATCGCCAGATTCGCCTCGATCACCTGCTCATCAATGTGCCAGATCAGGATGCCGCCGCCGGGCAGACCGATGTCGGGATTTTGCACATCCACCAGTACGCCGGTGCTGTCGCTGAAGGTTACCTGGCCGGCCAGGTGGGTCTCCAGCACTTCGCGCATCGAGACAATCTCGGCGCGCTGCTGGGACATCACAAACTGGAGGCTATCCAGGCTGAGCGGGCCGCTGTAGCGGTTTTCCACCAGAAAATACTCCCGCTCATTAATCGGGAACTTCATCACCCGGTCGACGCCATCGAGCGGGTTCAGCACAGTAATTTCTTCACCCTGCACATTAAAGAACGTGGCTGTTTCCGCCCAGCCGGCGTACACCCGCGTCCAGGCGGTGGGTATCGGCGGGATCAAACCGTCTCCATTAAAAAGACCGGCGTCCATTAAGCCGAAGCGCCCCACCCCGCTGCTGCGGGTCACGGAGCTGAACAAATCCGGGAATCCCAGTTGCGATCCCAGGTTAGACGCCAGCATACCGTTCAGCCCCAGTTGGATGCCTTCCTGGCTTTCCGTTTCCGGCAGGATAATGCCGCTGCGGATGATGGTCCTTCCCTCATCGACCGGAATCCCCTCAATTCCCAGTTGGGTTTGCAGGAACTCCCCGGTGATGTAAAGAGAGGCGATATCCTGGGGGGTGGCGTCCAGGCCCAGGTCGATATCCCGGCCGACTCCGGCATGGAAGACAATAAAGCTATTGTAACGGGAAAAGTCGATTTCCGGGTCGGCGTCGGCGGCAAGCACGGCGTCGCGGAGCAAACGGGCCAATCCCTGGTTGATGTCTTCCGGCGAGGTGTTGGGGTTGTAATCGGTCATCGGGGCCGGGAGTTGGTAGGCCGCCTGATTGTCCCGGGGAAAGACATCTCCCAGCACCGTTAAGCGGCCGCGGCTTACCCGGCGAAAGTAATTGCGGGCAAAAAGGAGATGATCCTGGAAATAAGCCCGGTCGTGCGGGGGCGGATCAATTTGAAAAGGGTCGTTGCTCTGCCGAAGGTCAAAGGTTCCATCTCCCGTCGTCGAGGCAGCCTGGTCAGGCTGAAATTCCACCCGGATAGCCAAAATGTTCAGCGTATCGGGAAGAGATTCGGCTAAGATTGGAAACATCAAGACGGTAAGAATTCCAAAAACCTTCAGTAAGCGCGCTGGAGCGTGCAGTTTCATTTCTGTCCGTATATCGTATCAGCGTTCCAGATAACAGGCTGTCCCAGGGGGTACCTCAGGACAGCCCACCGTTGTCATAATTGGGGTAATTAGAAATTGGCCAAGAGAGAGAATCTCATGGTGTCGGAGAGCGGGTGATCATCTTTGGAGGCAAGGATGTAGCTGAAGTCGACTCCGAAAAATGAGATGCGAACGCCGCCGCCAAAGGTAAAGAATTTGCGATCTCCGAATTGGGGGTCTTCATAAAAGTAACCGGTTCGTAAGGCGATCAGGTTGGTGTACCAGTATTCCAGACCGAGTGCATGGGAAAGGCGCTTGAATTGATCCGATCCGGCGCCGTCTCCCCAGGTGTTGAATAAGTAGGACAGAAAACTGGCGTCGCGCTTGTCTTCATCCCGGGGAACCATCAGGCGATTGATATCATAAATAAAAGTCAATTTGTTGAATTCGGAATCCATCAGCCGGTAGGCCAGCCCGATGCGCAAGTTGGTCGGAATCGGATCGGCCTGGTCCCGGTCGATAAAAGTAATTTTGGGGCCGACGTTGGAAAGATTGGCGCCCAGGCTTAAGCGTTTGGCAAAGCCGGGATGATAAAGCACGCCCAAATCAACGGCAAAACTGCTTCCGACTCCCTTGCCTTTTTCAGCATCAACTTGCACCGGGGAAAGGCGCGAGTAGATAAACTTCAGGTTGACGCCGACGGCCAGGTTGTTTTTCAGCTTGGTGGCATAACTGCCGGTAAAGGCCATCTCGTTGCTGGAAAATTCACCGATCTTTTCGCCGGTGGCGTCGGTTTGAACATTATCGCCGTAGTTTATGAACTGGATTGCCGCACCGACGGTGCCCAGGTTGTTCAGGTGATAACGAGCCGCGGCAAAGTCGTAGTAGAGGTCGCTCAGGTTAAACTGGGGCAGCCAGTTTACGTGCATAATGGTGGCTTCGCCGCGTTGATCAACTTCGGGGTCTTCGTATTGAAAGGCCAGCCCGGCCGGATTCCAATAGATGGCGTTGGCGTCATCGGCAATGGCCACGCCGGCTTCGCCGGTTCCGCCCTGGCGAGCGCCCGGGTTAATCATCAGAAACAATGCCGTGGCTTCGCCCTGGGCCAACAGGGGAGAGACCAGCCCCGCACCGAAAATCATTAAAAATAATACAGCAATCATCGCTTTCATAAAATCCTCCTACTTAATAAATAAAAGCCGATGGGGACCGGACATAGCTACCCCGTCGGCTCGCAATTCGCGTTCAAAATTTGTTAAGGCTAAACACATTGGACTAAATTTTACTAATTAAACTAAACTGAATTCCTTAACAAATCGATATAGGCGGCCTCTTGTTTTTGTGAGACTTGCTTATTAAAGTAGGTGACGTGAATTTATCCGAATTCGATTCTTAATGCAAGCGATTTTTACTGCACCTTGATTTTCCGCCTTAGCCGCGTCCCAGGAAGAGAGAGCGGCATGAGACACGCTCCAACTATCGACAGGCAAACAGGCTGCTTTAGAAGAGCGCCGACATTGTGGCGCCGGGGAATATCCCTAAATAGAAGATGCCCAGCAAGGAAAGCAAAATCACCAGGCCCGCCCCGGGAAGGATGGCCTGAATCGCTTCTCGCTCTACCGGGTCCTGCATATACATGGCCACAACCACCCGCAAATAGTAGTAGACCGACACCAAAGAATTGAGCACCCCGATAATAACCAACCAGAGGAATCCGGAGCCAAGCGCTGCTTTAAAAAGCAGAAGTTTACCCATAAACCCGCCGGTGGGTGGAAAACCGGCCAGGGCAAACATACAAATGGTCATGGCAAAGGCCAGCAAGGGCTGAGACTTTCCCAGCCCGGCATAATATTTTATTTTTACGTATTCTTCACCTTTTCCGCTTACAACACCGGCAATTGCGAATGCGCCCATGTTCATGAACAGGTAGACGATCAGGTAGAACATAATCGCCGGAAGCGTGCTTTCGTTGCCGGCAATTACCCCAATCAGGATGTAACCGGCGTGGGCAATACTTGAGTAGGCTAACATCCGCTTGATATCGTCCTGCACCAGGGCAATAATGTTTCCGACCGTCATAGTTAACACGGCCAGCACCCACAACACCTGGAACCATTCGATATAGACCTGCTGAGCGGCAATCACAATGACCCGGATAATTGCGGCAAACCCGGCCGCTTTGGCGCCCACGGCCATATAAGCGGTAATCGGGATGGGCGCGCCCTGGTAGACATCGGGAGTCCACATGTGGAACGGCACTAAGGCAACCTTGAAACCAAAGCCAACGATCAGCAGTCCTAAGCCGACTAAGGCCAGGTTATTCAGGTGACCGGCATTCTGATTCAGGTATTCGGTAATGCGGGTGATATTTGTCGAGCCAACCGCGCCATACAGCAAGGCAATGCCGTAGAGTAAAAATCCGGTGGCAAAGGCGCCTAAGAGAAAGTATTTCAGGGCGGCTTCCAGGGAACGGCGGTTAAAGCGGCGAAAACCGGCCATGACGTACAGGGCAATCGACATGGTTTCCAGGCCCAGGAAGATGATCATCAGGCTCTCGGCGCTGCCCATGAGCATCATCCCGGCGGTGGCAAAGAGAATCAGCGGGGTAAACTCAATAAACTCGATGTGCTCCTGTTCCGAGTAGCTGGTGGTCAGCAAAATGCACAGCGCTGCCGTGGTCAGAAAAAGCATATTAAAGACAAAGGTCAGCTTGTCGACCCGGATCATGTCCTGAAAGGCGATGTAGTCGGCGCCCAGCAGGTAAAAGTTACTGGCCATGGCGACAACGACGCCGAAAAGCCCGATGTACGGCAAGGTCAATTTATGGAAACGGGGGGCGAACACACCCTGCACCATCAAATAGATTCCAAAAACACATACCACAATGATGGGTAGAATTGCTCCAAAATCAGCACTGCCAATATTAATCGCCATCAGTTCTCACTCCTGAAAAAAGGTAAATTCGCTATGGGATTCCGATTGGTCTCAATTTTCAGTTCGGCGCGGGCTTGATTCACCCGGTTGATCAGCGCGACTACACTGGCCTCGCTTTTATTCAAAAAGGTTGAGGGGTAGATACCAATCCAAAAAATCATTACAATGATCGGGATCAGAATGGCAATCTCGCGCCCGTCCAAATCCGTCAGCTTCTTATTTTCTTCGTTGGTGATCGGTCCGAACATCACCCGGCGGAACATCCACAGCAAGTATACCGCGGCAAAGATGATCCCCACTGTGGCAATCACCGTGAAGACCGGGGCAACCTGATAACTGCCGACCAGGATCAGAAACTCGCCGACAAATCCATTGGTGCCCGGCAGCCCCAGCGAGGACAGCGCAATAATCATAAAGAAGGCGGCAAATACGGGCATAACCCGGGTAATACCTCCAAAATCGCTGATCTTGCGGGTGTGGCGACGTTCGTAAAGCATCCCCACTACCAGGAAGAGGGCCCCGCTGGAAATCCCGTGGTTGATCATCTGGATCATCCCTCCCTGCACACTGGGAATAGTCAGGGCAAACATTCCCAACATGATAAATCCCAGGTGGCTAACCGAGGAATAGGCCACCAGTTTTTTGACGTCTTTCTGAACCATGGCCACCCAGGCCCCGTAAAGAATGCCGATCACCGCCAGCACAAAAAACAGCGGCGTAAAATATTCCGAGGCGTTGGGAAACAAGGGCAGGTTAAAGCGCAGGAAACCGTAGGTTCCCATCTTCAGCAGCACCCCGGCCAGAATAACCGAACCCGCCGTGGGCGCTTCGACGTGAGCGTCCGGCAACCAGGTATGGAAGGGGAACATGGGCACTTTGATGGCAAAAGCCAGGGCAAAGGCCAGGAATAACCAGATTTGTATCCCGTAGGGAATATCCATGGAAAGGATTTTTATCAAATCAAAGGTGTACTCGCCGGTGTAGTTGTGGAACATGAAATAGAGGTATAAAATAGCCACCAGCATCAGCACCGATCCGACCATGGTGTAGATAATGAACTTTACGGCGGCATAAATCCGGCGCGGCCCGCCCCACACCCCGATCAGCAGGTACATGGGGATCAGCATGGCTTCCCAGAAGAGGTAGAAAAGCAGCAAATCCAGGGAAATGAAGACGCCCAGCATCCCGGTTTCCAGGAAAAGCATGGCCAGCATGTATTCCTTGACCCGGTGCGTGATGGAATTCCAGGATGAAAGAATCGCCAGGGGCATCATGAAGGTGGTCAGCAAATAAAGCAGGATGCTGATGCCGTCCACACCGACATGATAAGAGGCGCCGATATAGGGAATCCAACTGGCAACTGTTTCAAACTGCATCCCGGATTGACTGCCGTCAAACAGATAAAACAGCGGAATGGATGCGAAAAAAGTTGCCAAGCTAATCAGGAACGCCCAGGATTTAATCAGGTTTTCTTCAGTGCGAGGAATCATAAATAAAATAATTGCCCCCAGCACCGGTAAGAACGTCACAATGTTTAACATACTGGCCATATCCATCGACATTATTCTCCGTTATTTCGCACTGCCTGAACTCTTTCCACCAGAGATTCTACCTGCTGCATCTCCTACGTAAAGAGATAATACGCTAAAATAATTAAGACGCCGAACACCATCATACTGGCATAGTTTTGTACATGTCCGGTTTGCACGCGGCGGAGCAGCAAGCTGATTAAGAGCATCAGTTTGCCGGCCAGGTTGACCATGCCATCGATAATCTGCACATCGACAAAGTTCCACAACCAGCGGCTGAAGTTGACGGTCGGTTTCAGAATACCGGCTTCGATCGCTTCATCAACATAGTATTTATTATAGAGCACCCGGTAGATGCCCTTGTATTTTTCTGCCAGAGCATCGGCGTCGACGCTCTTCTTGATATACATCAGGTACGCTAAGCCGATACCGGCCAGGGCCAGCAGCACCGAGACGCTCATCAGCACATACTCCACTGCATGAGAGGGATAAAACTGATAGTGAATATTGGAGACGGCCTGCTCAAACACAGGGGCTAAAAAGTGCTCAAAATTATTGGAGCCGCCCAACACCGCCGGGATTCCCACCCAGCCGCCCACGGCGGCCAGAATGGCTAAGATCATCAGGGGAATGGTCATTACTTTGGGCGATTCGTGGATGTGGTGTTCCACTTCCGGCTCGACGCGGGATTTCCCGAAAAAGGTCAGGAAAACCAGGCGAGACATGTAAAAGGCGGTCATCAAGGCGCCGATTGCTCCAAACACCCACACAACCGGATGATAAGCGAAGGCCTTGGCCAGGATTTCATCCTTGGAGAAAAATCCGCTCAGGGGCGGAATCCCGCTGATGGCCAGCCAGGCTACTACAAAAGTAATAGCGGTGTATTTAATTTTGCCGAACAGGTTGCCCATTTTGCGGATGTCGGTTTCATTGGAGAGGGCGTGCATCACCGAGCCGGCGCCCAGGAACAACAGGGCTTTAAAAAAGGCGTGGGTCATCAGGTGAAACACGCCGGCGGCATAGGCGCCGACGCCCACCCCCATAAACATATAGCCCAGTTGGGAAATGGTTGAGTAGGCCAGTATCCGCTTGATGTCATTATTCACCAGCGCCATGGAGGCGGCAAAGATGGCTGTAAAAGTACCGATGATGACAATCACGGCCATGGCGGCCGGGCTGAGACTGAACAGGGGGCTGAAGCGGGCTACCATGTACACCCCGGCGGTCACCATGGTGGCGGCGTGGATCAGTGCGCTCACCGGGGTAGGGCCTTCCATGGCGTCCGGCAACCAGATGTAGAGCGGGAACTGGGCCGATTTACCGGTAGCTCCCATAAAGAGCAGCAGGGAAGCCGCCGTCGCCACCCCTGCGCTTACCAGGCGTTCCGTTTCGGCAAAGACGCCGGAATAGGTGATGGTGCCCAGGGTGGAAAAGATGATGAAGATGCCAATGGCAAAGCCAAAGTCGCCCACGCGGTTGGCAATAAAGGCTTTTAATCCGGCCTTTGCCGCCGACGGCTTTTCATACCAGAAGCCGATCAGCAGGTAGGAGCAGACTCCAACCCCTTCCCAGCCCAGGTAGAGCAGGAGCAGGTTGTTGCCCATCACCAGCATCAGCATGGAAAAAAGGAACAAGTTCAGGTAGGAAAAATATTTTCCTACCGCCCGGTCTCCATGCATATATCCAATCGAATAAACATGAATGAGAAAACCAACCCCGGTAACAACCAGCATCATAACGACGGAGAGCTGATCAATCAGCACGCCAAAGCTGGTATGAAAATCCCCGGCAACGATCCAGTCAAACAAGGCGCCGTCGTAGATGACTCCTTCCCGCACCAGCAGGAATGCTTTGATGGAGAACAGGAAAGAAATAAACACCGTGGTACAGGCAATAATGCCGGCTTTCTCTTTCAGAACATGGCCGAAAATTCCATTGATAATAGCCCCAAGCAAGGGCATTAAAGGAATGATCCATATAAAATCTTGCATTGAAAGACTCCGAACTTATTCGCTTTTCATTCGCATCCGCCAGGCAGACACCATTGTGCCTCACCCGCTGCTCTTTACCACTTGAGCAGTTTTATTTCATCCACATGTATGCTTTCTCTAAGCCGGAAAATGGCCACAATAATTGCCAGCCCCACCGCGACTTCTGCTGCGGCAACCACCATCACCATGAACACGAAGATCTGGCCTTCGACATTATTGAGATAGTTGGAAAAGGCAATGAAGGTCAGGTTGACCGCATTGAGCATCAATTCGATAGACATAAAGATGATAATGGCATTGCGGCGGGTAATGACACCGACGACGCCCAGCCCGAATAAGATGGCGGCCAACACCAGAAAATTTTGAATCGGAATTCCATCCATAAGTGCATCCTACCTCTTAATGTTCCTCTACAACCGTTTTTTCCGGGGCAACCGGTTTCTTTTGGTCCGATCCGGAGTCCCCTAAGGCCAATTTTTGTTTGGAAAGATAGAGCGCGCCGATCATCGCCACCAGCAGCAGGATCGAGGCGATTTCGAAGGGCAGTACATAGCTGCTGAACAGGGCCTTCCCGATACCTTCCACCGTGCCGACGGTGGTTTCCTGAACCATCGCCTTTTGGAAACCCTGGTAGCCCAGGATACCGATTTCGGCAAAAAGCAAAAGAGCCATTCCAAACCCGAGATATCGCACGTAGCTCCATACGCCGGCGGTGCGTTCTTCTTCCTGCACATTCAGAAGCATGATAACAAACAGGAACAGCACCATGATGGCCCCGGCGTAAACGGCAATGTGCACAATGGCGATGAAATGAGCCATCAACAGCACATACTCCCCGGCCAGGGCAAATAAGGTCAGCACTAAAAAGAGCGCACTCTTGATCGGGTGAGGATGAATCACTACCCCTAACGCGCCGCCGACAGCTAAAACAGCAAACAGCCAAAAGAAAATTTGTTCGAGCATTGTTATCTCAATCCTTTATTATGCGTTACACCAAATAAGCAATCACAGCGCCGGTTAAAACAATATTCAACAGCCCCAGGGGAAGCATGTTTTTCCAACCGAGGTTCATCAATTGGTCGTAGCGGAAACGCGGCAAAGTCCAACGCACCCAGATGAAGAAGAAGATAAAAAAGCCGGTTTTGGCGCAGAACATCAGAAACTGTATAATCTGTTCCGGCACGACGGATAAGTTCAGGTAGCTTAGCCCCGGCGTCTGCCAACCGCCGAAGTAAAGCGTGGCAATTAAGGCGGATGCAGTGATAATGTGCGAATACTCGCCAATCATAAATGAGGAGAATTTCATCGAGCTGTATTCGGTGTGATAGCCGCCGACCAGTTCCTGCTCTGCTTCGGGCAGGTCAAAGGGCAGCCGGTTGGTTTCCGCAAAGGCGGCCACCAGGAAGATGATAAATCCCAGCGGCTGGCGAAAGACATTCCATTGCCAAAAGGCAGACTGGTCGTGCACGATGTCGTTTAAGCGCAACGAGCCGCTGATCATCACCACGGCGATGATGGCCAGCCCCATAGGCAACTCGTAGCTGATCATCTGGGCCGAAGAACGCAGCCCGCCCAGCATCGAGTATTTGTTGTTGGAGCCGTACCCGCCGACGATCATTCCGTAGACGCCCAACGAGGCAATCCCTAAAATATAGAGAATGCCAATGTTTAAATCGGCCAGTTGAAATTTGATGGTGATCATCTCTCCAAAGAGGTGGATGGTCATCTGATCTCCAAAAGGCACCACCGCGAAGGTCATTAAGGCCGGCGCCATGGCAATCCCCGGGGCAATCACATAGAGAAATTTATCTACGTGGCCCGGAATCACATCCTCTTTCACAAAGTGCTTGATCCCGTCGGCGATGGGCTGAAAAAGGCCGCCCGGCCCGACCCGGTTGGGGCCCTGTCGATCCTGAATCCAGCCGGAAATTCGCCGCTCCAACAGGGTAACAATCATGACCAGCAGCAGCAACAGGCTGACCACCACCACAATTTTGATTGCTGTTAGTAATAAAGCCATCTCAAATTCGTCTCCGTTCTAAAGTCCTGGCGAAAGATAGCTTGCCATTTTTACTCATTTACAGGCGCTGCTTCCACGCTTTTGCCTTTGGCGCAACCCTGGCTTCCCAGGTTCTCGTAGCTCATACCGGCGTAGTCCGGATAAGCTTCGCTAATGGCCGCAAAAGCTTTTTTAGGACGCAGAAACTTAGCATGTTCAAAAGTATCCAGTAATTCACTTATTATTTCAAAGTCTGTTTTAGCCGCCGCCGGGGGCAAAACCGCAGCCTTCAGGCGCTGGACATGACCTTTGCAGTTGGTAAAAGTGCCGTCTTTCTCATAAGCGCTGGCGCCGGCCAGGAGCACGCTTGCCGCTTTGGCCAGGGCGTGGTTGCGGATGTCCTGAACCATCAGGAAATCCAGGGCGCCAAACGCGGCCAGTTGCTCGTCCGTGGGGCTAAAGTTGGGATCGCCGCCCAGGAAGTAAACCGCTTTGACCTTACCGTCCTCAATTTGCCGCACCAGGTCCGACAGACCACCCACCGGTTTAAGCATATCCCGTGCGCCCTCCATGTTGGGAACTTTGTCGCCGTTAATGGTAAATTGCGCATATACAATGTCATCTTCCCGGGAATAGTGATCATTCACATAGACGTTCTGAGTTTTCAAGGCCTTCCGGGCCAGCAACTGCAACAGGTAGTTTGCCTCGTTGGTGGCAAATCCGCTGCCGATCACGGCAATGGCCTCGGAATCGAACTGGCGCAATTGCGCTTGAGCGGCCTTGTAGGCCTTCTGCCAGGAACTGCGAATGAGCGTATCGTTCTGGCGCACGCCCGGGTATTCGATGCGCTCGAGGTTATCATACTGATGATAGAGCAAACGGCCCTCATCGCACATCCACCACTGGTTAACCTGCTGGTTTTCCACCGGCTTGATGCGGTAAATGCGGTTATCCTCTTCCAGGTGCTCGATGCTGATGTTGCAGCCTACTGAGCATCCCGGGCAAACGCTTTGGGTTTTCTGATAACGCCAGTTGCGCGGTTTAAAGAGGAAGTCTTTGGTCACCAACGCGCCCACCGGGCAAATATCGGCGGTGTTCATGGACATTTTGTTGTCGAGAGACTGATCCGGGAAAAGGTCGATTTCGGCGTGATAGCCGCGCTGACGCACCATCAGCTCGTTGGAGCCGGTAACTTCTTTGGTAAACCGCACACAGCGCGTGCACAGAATACAGCGTGTGGCGATCAGGAGCATATTGGGGCCGAGGTCCTTGCGCGGGGGAACCCGTTTGGGAAACTGGAAACGGCTATGATCTTTGCCGTATTGAAAGGTGTAGTCCTGGAGTTTGCACTCCCCGGCCTGGTCGCACTCCGGACAATCTACCGGGTGGTTGAGCAGCAGAAATTCCAGGACCGATTCCTGGGCGTCTTCGACCTCCTCCGAGATGGTATCCACAACCATATCGTATTTGCCGTCAACCTTGCGTTCCGGGGGCATTTCTCCGATGCGGGTTGAACACGCCGGGGTCAGTTTGGGCATTCCTTCCACTTTCACCAGGCACATCCGGCAACTGGCCACGATGCTCAATCCCTTATGGTAACAATAGTGCGGGATATCCAGTGCAACCGAATTGGCCGCTTCCAGAATCGTCGTTCCATTTGCAACTTCAAGTTCTTGCCCGTTTATTTTGATAAACGCCATGGTAAAATCCCGTATTAAAAAGTGTTCGTCTTGATTATCTGGGTTTATGCAACCTCTTTTTTCACATAAGCTTCAAACTCATGCCGGAATTTTTTCAGAAAGCTCTGGATGGGCATGGCCGCCGCATCGCCCAGCGGGCAGATGGTGCGGAAATTGATATGATTGGCCGTTTCCCCCAGCAGGTCAATATCTTTCATGGTTCCTTCGCCGCTTTTAATTTTGCGGATCAATTTCTCCGCCCAGGTGGTTCCTTCCCGGCAGGGGGTGCACTGCCCGCAGGACTCATGGCGATAGAAGCGGGCCAGGTTCAGAATAGCGTCGACCATATCGGTGTCCTCATCCATCACGATCACTCCCGCAGAACCGAGCATCGATCCGACTTTTGCCAGCGAATCGAAATCCATGTTTACATCAATTTCGTCGGCGGTCAGCACCGGCACTGAGGAGCCGCCGGGAATGACGGCTTTGAGCTTCTTATCGTTCAGAATCCCCCCGCCGTATTCATAGATCAACTTCCGGAGCGAAACGCCCATCGGCAGTTCATAAACGCCCGGCTTTTTTACATGTCCGCTCAGGCAGTACAATTTGGGCCCCGGGCCGCTTTCCGGGCCGATCGCTTTAAACCAGTCCGGCCCGCGCTCGATAATATGCGGGACACAGGCCAGCGTCTCGACA
The DNA here is from genome assembly GCA_024275555.1 of Calditrichota bacterium. Lineage (GTDB taxonomy): Bacteria > Calditrichota > Calditrichia > RBG-13-44-9 > J075 > JAJRYW01. The sequence goes on from JAJRYW010000112.1 coordinate 21,544, forward strand.
TTGTTGACAATTGTGGGACATTGGAAGGCGCCCTCGATGGCCGGAAAAGGCGGTTTGATGCGCGGCCAGCCGCGTTTGCCTTCCAGCGATTCGATCAAGCCGGTTTCCTCGCCGCAGATGTAGGCCCCGGCGCCCCGGTGCACATACATATCCAAATTGTAGCCGCTGCCAAAGATGTTTTTCCCCAGGTAACCCTTTTGGTAGGCTTCCTGAAGCGCTTCTTCCAGAATGCGGGCTTCTTTGACAAACTCGCCGCGTATATAGATGTAGCTGATATCGGAGCGAATGGCAAAAGCGCCGATCATCGCTCCCTCGATGACCATGTGCGGGACGGCGTCCATCAGCAGGCGGTCTTTAAAGGTTCCCGGCTCACTCTCATCGGCATTGACCAGCAGGTAGTGCGGTTTCTCGGTGTTTTTGGGAACAAATCCCCACTTCATCCCGGCCGGGAAACCGGCCCCGCCGCGCCCGCGCAGGTTGGACGCTTTGACAATCTCGATGACTTTCTCCGGGTCCATTTCCTTTACGACCTTCTGCCAGGCTTGATAGCCGCCCTGCTTCTCGTACTGATCAATCTTCCGGGACTTTGGCGGATCTACATGTTTGGTCAACACTTTTTCGAACATGGTCAACTCATCTCCAGCAAATGATTATTTCAGACTGTCTAAAATCTTGTCCAGGGCCTCGATGGTCAGGTTCTCATGATAATCATCATTAATCTGCACCACCGGCGCGGTTCCACATGAGCCAAGACATTCCACTTTTTCAATCGAATAGTTTCCGTCTTCAGTTACACCGCCGTTCTCGATACCATACCGCTCGCAGAGATGTTGGTAAATCCCCTGCGCCCCGCGCAAGGCGCAGGAGAGCGTCGAGCAGACCTGTAAATGGTGTTTACCGATCGGCTTTAGCTTGAACATGGTGTAAAAAGAAGCGGTGTCGTAAACCGCGGAAAAGGGCTGCTCCAGCAGTTGGGCAACATACTTTAAAACATTTTTGGATAGCCAGCCGAATTCACGTTGCGCCAGGTGAAGCGTCGGCAGTGTGGCGGCTTTCTTTGTGGGGTACTTGGTGAGGATTTTTTCAAAAGTTTTCAGGGCCTCATCGGAAAACGCGATTTTCATAAAGTAAACCTTCAGTCTTTAGTAAGTTTCCTCAACTCTTCAACCAGTATTACTCATCTCAACCAATCGGGGCCGGGGGCGCCTCAGCGGTCCAACTCCCCGGCAATGATGTTCAGGCTGCCCAGAATTGCCACCACGTCGGAGACCGTTACCCCCTGCACCATATGTTCAAACGCGGAAAAGTTGACAAAGGAGGGCGGCCGCACCCGGAGCCGGTAGGCCCGGTTGCTCCCGTCGCTGACCAGGTAAAATCCCAACTCCCCGTTGGGGGCTTCGGTAGAATCATACACTTCCCCGACCGGCGCTTCAAAACCATGGCCGGGCATGATGTTCTTGAAGTGGTGAATCAATCCTTCAATCGTATCGTACACTTCCTCTTTGGGAGGTAGTTTGTGTTTTTGATCGAAGGTGCTCACCGGCCCGTCGGGAATATCTTTCAGACACTGTTCCACGATCTTTAAACTCTGCTCGATCTCTTCCATCCGCACCAGGTAGCGGGAATACACATCGCCGTCGTCGCAGACGGGAATTTCAAAATCCAGCCGGTCATAAACCAGGTAAGGATGATTCTTGCGTACATCAAAGGGCACGCCGGAGCCCCGCAGGGTTGGGCCGGTAACGCCCAGGTCAATTGCATCTTCTTTGGAGAGATACCCGATATGCTGGGTGCGATCCAGCCAAATCCGGTTGCGGGTCAGCAGGGTGTGCAGTTCTTTCAGCACACCGGGGAAATATTTCAAGAAATTGCCTACCATTTCTTTAAAGTCGTGGGGAACATCCCGGAACAAGCCGCCGACCCGGGTATAGCTGGTGGTCAGGCGTGCGCCGGTGGTGTGTTCAAAAATGATGTAAAGATTTTCCCGCGCCTCAAACCCGTATAGAAAAGCGGTAAATGCCCCGATGTCCAGCGCGTGGGTGCCCAGCCAGACCAGGTGGTCGGAGATGCGGGTCAATTCGGCCAAAATAACCCGGATGTACTTGGCGCGCTCGGGAATATCCACCCCGATCAATCGCTCCACGGCCTGGGCAAAACCGATGTTGTTGCACAAGGCCGAGAGATAATTCATCCGATCGGAAAGGGTAATCCACTGGTTGTAATTTTTAAACTCACCCAGTTTTTCGAAACCGGAGTGCAGGTAGCCGATATGCGGCTCAGCACGCACCACAATCTCGCCGTCTAATTCCAGCACCAGGCGCAGGGTGCCGTGAGTGGCCGGGTGCTGCGGCCCAAAGTTGAGTATGGTGCGATCCGTTTTTAATCCTACAGCAGGTTCAGCCATAATCTCATTCACTCTTTCTATTTAACGATCCGCTCTTTGATTGCCCGTTTATTTCAGGTCTAAGATAACATCGCGCTCCCCGCGCCCGCGCAGGGGATAATCCTTGCGCAGCGGAAATCCGTCGAAGACATCCGGCAGCAGCAGGCGACGTAAATCCGGATGGCCGGTAAAGTTAAAGCCGAACATTTCGAACACTTCCCGCTCCAGCCACAGCGCCCCCCGCCAAAGAGTGCTGACCGAGGGGATATCCAGGTCATCTTCTTCCAGGCCAACTTTTACCCGGAGATAAATATTGGCCTGAAAGGAGTGAAGATGATACACCGCATCAAAACGAGGCTCCCGCTCCATCTTCAAGTAGTCGACGCCGGTGACATCGGTCAGGTAAGCGAAGGCCAGTTGCGGGTCTTCTTTCAGAAATGTCATCAGCTCCATGAATTTGGCTTTAGGAACCCGTACGGAGAGCTGGTCGCGGTACTCCTCAAACTCCGCTGAACGAAATTTTTTGGAGATGATTTTTTTCATTTCTGCATTATTCATCAGATCTTACTCCCATTGAAATGCGCCGCGTTTCCAGAGGTAGATGTACCCGGCAAACAAAATCACCAGAAATACCACCATTTCCCAAAAGATAAAGACGCCATGGGAAAGGAAGTCCGTAAATACCACTGCCCAGGGATACATGAATATCACCTCGATATCAAAGAGGATAAACATCATGGCCACCACGTAAAAACGGATCGGGTAGCGCAGGCGGGCGTCCATCTGGGGTTCCAGACCGGATTCATAAACCTGTGCTTTGATTTTGTTTTTGACGTTGGGGCTGATCAGGTGGGTAAGGATCAGGATAGAACCGGTGATTACCAGGGAAAGTGCAATTACAATCAAAATCGGAACGTATTGAGCAAGCATCGCAGTATCCCAAATTGTTTAGAACTATTTTCACAAAATTAAGTTGCAAAAATATGAAGCCGGGCTCAAAAAATCCAAGAGAAAAAAACTTTTTACATTTTGTTGCTTTTTAGAGCGCTGAGCAGATCGTCAATTAGCAAGGGTTCCCGCACCCAGAATGGTTCTGCATAACGCACGCCGACCTTCCATCCGTAAGAGCGGGCCCGAAACTCAATCGCTTCAAAATACTCCGGCGAGGAGATAAAAGTCTCCTCGCCCGGGTAATCCGGGTTGTGGAACTGGGAACGATGCGCCCGAACGGCCTTGAGTTTGGTCTCGAAGAACTCGGAAATATCTACGTAAAAACAAGCCGGCAACTCATAACTGATCTGGTAATAAATTAAACGCCGGGGACGGAAGGGCTGCCCGAGGGCGGGGCAAATTTTGGCGACGCCGGAATAGAAACACGCTTCGCTGATCAATTGGCTGGCATGGGCGTGATCGGGGTGCCGGTCGTACCGGTAAGGCAGGAAGACCAGCATCGGCCGGGTGCGCCGCAGCAGGGCAATGATCTTTTCCCGATTTTCAGGGGTGTTGTCAATCTGAGCATCGGGGATTTCCAGGTTGGTGCGGAAAGACGCTCCGATGATTTCGGCGGCCTCCCGGGCTTCCCGGGTGCGTTCCGGAACGCTGCCACGGCTGCCCATCTCTCCCCGGGTTAAATCGGCAATGCCCACCTTTAATCCCTGGCGGACCAACTTGGCCAACGTTCCCCCGCAGCCTAATTCCACGTCGTCCGGATGCGGACCAAAGGCCAGCACCTCGACCGGCAATAGTTGTGCTGCATCTTCTTTCATTCGCCGTCCCTTCACTACGCGGCGGAAAATACACCTTCACAACCAAAACCGCAAGCATTATATCGCCCGGTAAAAATGAAAAACAACTGTGAGGAGGGAACTTGTTTCCCTAATTTTGCCGAAGCATTGGATCGAATATAATTCAACGCCGACAATTGTTTAGCAGCGCCGCCGGCCGGTCAAACATGGGATTGTACACCAAGGTTTCTTTTGCTCCGGCGTAATTACAGGACCCGACAGGGAAGAGAATTATAGATCATGAGTACCTCCAGCATCACGAAATCCGCCCGAAAAAAAGTGTTGCAAAAACGGGCTATTTTTGATATAAAAGGCGACACCCCGGGGCCGGTGGTGATCTTCCTGGGCGCGGTTCACGGCAATGAGCCGGCCGGAGTGTTGGCTATGGAACGCGCCGCCGGCCGGCTGCGGGAGCGCCAAAGCGCACTTCACGGGCAAGCGCTGGGGCTGATCGGCAACGTAAAAGCATTTCGCAAGAACCAGCGCTATCTGGACCGGGATTTGAACCGGATATGGACGACGCCGGCCCTCTCCCCTACCCTGCACTCTTTTTCGGAAAACGCCGAAGAGGAGGAACGACGCGACTTGCTTGCAGCGCTGAAACCTTACCTGTTCCCGCCCGGCCAACCCGTCTATATTGTAGATTTGCACACCACTTCCGCACCCAGTTCACCCTTTGTAATTATATCGGACGCCATCCGCAACCGGCGTTTTGCCCGTCATTTTCTCTCCCCGATCATCCTGGGGCTGGAGGAACGAGTGGAGGGAACCATCCTCAATTACATGAGCGATATCGGGGTAATCTCCCTGGCTTTTGAGGCCGGACAACACCAGGATGAACAATCGATCCTCCGGCATGAGGCAGCCATCTGGACAGCCCTTGCCGGGGCCGGTTGTCTGGCCGAACAGGATATCCCGGATTTTTCCCAGCAGCAAACCCTGCTAAAACTCGCTTCCGAAGGTTTGCACCAGTTTTATGAAACCCGCTATCGCTATTCGGTTGATCCCCAGGAGGATTTCCGGATGAAACCGGGGTTCCGCAATTTTCAAACTGTGCGCCGGGGCGAGATAGTTGCCGAGAATCGCTCCGGCCCCATCCGCGCAGCAGCCCCAAGGGCAATCTTTATGCCGCTTTACCAGGAACAGGGCGACGACGGCTTCTTCCTGATCAAACCGATCCAACCGTTTTGGCTGCGTCTTTCGGAGTGGCTGCGGCGACGAAAGGCGGAACGCCTGGCTAAATTTATCCCGGGCGTACGGCTAAATCCGGAAAACAAGCAGGAGTTAATCATCGCCTCGAAACGGTTGCTGAGCTGGATCATCAATATTCTCCATCTGCTCGGATATCGCAAACAGCGGGAAAAGGCGCAGCACATCATCGTTACCAAACGCAAGTTTGATTGGTTGCAAAAATAAAAGAAGGTTTCGGCGCTCAATTCATAGGAGCGCCAATCATAACTTCAGTGGAGCGCCAAACTTCAGTCTGGCAGTAAATAGAAAATGATACTTCACTGTCAAGCTAAAGCTTGAAGCTCATAGGAGCGCCAAACTTCAGTTTGGCTGTAAAAAACAAACAATTCTCACTGGCAAGCTGAAGATTGAAACTCCGAAGGAGCGCCAAACTTCAGTTTGGCTGTAACATAGAAAATGATACTTCACTGGCAAGCTGAAGCTTGAAACTCCGAAGGAGCGCCAAACTTCAGTTTGGCTGTAAGAAAATTATACTTCACTGTCAAGCTGAAGATTGAAGCTCATAGGAGTGCCAAACTTCAGTTTGGCAGTAAAAAACAAACACTTCTCACTGGCAAACTGAAGATTGAAACTCCG
>JAJRYW010000113.1 GCA_024275555.1 Calditrichota bacterium
ACCTGGTGCGCGACCCGGAGCGCTACGGGGTGGTGGAATTCGACCGCCGGGGCAATGTGGTCAGCATCGAGGAAAAACCGGCCCGGCCGAAGTCCCGCTATGCGGTGCCCGGGTTGTATTTCTACGACAATCAGGTCGTGGAGATTGCCGAAAACCTGAAACCCTCGCCGCGGGGAGAACTGGAAATTACCGATGTGAACAACACCTATCTGCAGCGCGGAAAGCTGAAAGTGGAATTGTTGGGACGCGGCTACTCCTGGCTGGATACCGGCACACATGAGTCGCTGCAGCAAGCCGCCAGTTATGTAGAAGCAATCCAGATGCGCCAGGGGCTGAAAATCGCCTGTATCGAAGAAATCGCGTACCGCCAGGGATATATAGATGCGGCGCAATTGGAAAAACTGGCCCAATCCATGCTTAAAAATGAGTACGGCCAATACCTGATCGAGCTTTTGGAAGGAGATTTCTGATCCGAAGATCGCCGGGGGTAAAAATGTAACATGGCTGACGGGTTTTAATCCTGCTCCGTGGTATTATCACCTGTCTTTAGTCCGGTTGTATTAATCAATAAGGATGATTTTCAATGGGAATTTTCAGTTTTTTCAGCTCCTCTTTCGATCCGAACCCTGGTTTTATCCATCCCTGCCGCACTGAGGCGGATTTCCGTAAATTGCTTAAAAGCAGCCATAATCAGCCGGTATTTCTCTTTAAGCATTCCACGGCCTGTACGGGCTCTCTGAGGGCCTGGAAGGAATTTCTCCGGTTTGCGGAGGCGCATAAGCACGCCGAGTATTACCAGGTGCTGGTAATCCAGGACCGGGCGCTCTCCCAAAAAATTGCCCAGGATACCGGGATCCCGCACCAGTCCCCGCAGGTGCTGCTGTTCCACCGGGAAAAGGTGGTGTGGGCGGACGCCCATTGGGGCATCAGCGAAGAGAATCTTTCCCGGGCGCTGCAACACACCGGCGAGGACAAAACGGCTTAGTGCAGCCGGGTGCGATCCAAAAATTCCCGGATGCCGGCGATGAGCTGTTCCGGGGCGTCGGCGTGAATCCAATGGCCGGCGTTGGGGATGGTGATAAATTCCGCATGTGGAAAAATTTTCCGAATGTGCCGCAGGTCTTCGTCGAGAACATAATCGGACTTTCCGCCGCGGATAAACAAGGCCGGTTTTTCGAAAACGGCGGCATCCATCGTTTGTTCGGCAAGCCTATCTAAATGAGCCTGGATAGCAGAGAGGTTTACTTTCCAGCGGAACCGGTCCCCTTCACGCTTCAGATTCTTTAACAAAAAACCTCGCAGCGCCGGATCATCCAGGTGTTTTGCCAGGCGCCGATCAGCCTCGGAGCGGTCGCGAATCGCATCGACATCCAGCGAGACCAGGGCATCCAGCACCTTTTTAAAAAAGGGGGAGTGATACGGCTTCGGAGCGATGTCAATCACCACCAGGCGGGCAATCTTCAACGGAAAAATCTGGGCCATCCGCATGGCTACTTTACCGCCCATGGAGTGCCCGACCAGGGTAACATCGAATAAACCATGATCCAGAATAAACTCGCTGACATCGGAAGCCATTACCGCATAATCAAACTCAGGGCTGTGCGGCGACCGGCCATGGTTGCGCAAATCCAGCAGAAAAACAGAATAGTCTTTGGGCAAGGCTCTGCCAATCCGGGTCCAGTTATCGGACGATCCGAATAATCCGTGCATAAAGATAATGGCCGGGCCCTGGCCCATTCTCCGTGCAAATAGTTTCATAACTTACTCGCCGTGGGAACTACCGTTCCGGAAGTAGTAGGAGGGGATTTTCCGCCGGCCGGCGTATCCGGCGTCGATGCCGTGATAATAGCGGATGTCCGCTTCATCACTGCGCCAGCATAAAAACACTTCCTGGCCTTCGATAATGGCCGGAAAATCCACTAACCCGATTTGATAACTCCAGTCTTTGTAATAACAGCCTAATTCCGCTAATTCGCTAAAAAGAGATTCAACCTGGTCTAATAGTTCATCCAGTTGGGGGTGACCGGCCGGGTCTTCCTGGAGCATGGTTGCCAGGGCCCGGTAGTCGTGGCTGATATCCAGGATTTCTTTGACAATTTTTTTTACCAGCGGAAGCATCTGCTGTGCTTCCGCCGGGGTAAAATGCTTCTCAAAACGAGGTCGAGGACCCGAGAGATCGCTCAATTTTCCTCCGGATTTAAGATGCGATGAAGGCCGGCAGCCAGCGCCCCGCCGGAAAAGGGGCCGATTAAATAGATCGACATGAGGCCGGCCGTGGTGCTGCCCATAATCATATCCAGCAGCCCGGGGCCCAGGCCAACCGCCGGATTAAAGGCGCCCCCGGAAATACTCCCCACAGAATAAGCGGAAGCGGTTACGGTCAATCCGACCGCCAGGCCGTAGATATAGTTGCCTTCCGTCTTTTTCGTTGCAGCAACGGCCAGAACCACAGAACACAAAGCGAAGGTAAACAAAAGCTCGGCAAAGATCGCCTGCCAGTATCTCACCCCTTCTCCCGGCTCAGGAACAAAAGTTACATTCAGAAACAGGAAACAGATAAACGCCGCCGTAAACGCCCCGGCTACCTGGAAAATCATGTAGAGGAGGGCATCCCGGGAGCCGATTTTGCCCCGCAACAGCATCGCCAATGACGCCGCCGGATTGTAATGGCCGCCGGATATGTGGCCGCCCATATACACCATTGCCGTCACCATCAGCCCGACCGCCAGGGGATCGCCGCTGAATCCCACCGCCAAAACCCAAAACATGGTTCCGATAAACTCCATCAGGTATTTATTGATGACATCCCCGCAAACCTTTTCCGTTGAATATTTTCCCGGGTGAAGATACGGTCAATCGGGGCGAAAATCAAGCCGGGCAGCGCTCAAAACACTCTCAGGTAAAAGTTGTATTCACTCTGAGGTCATATTAAGTTTGGTCAAACCGGGCAGGATGGGTCCACAGGCCGGGACCGGGGACGGTTTGAAGAGATCATCCACCCTCTCCCCGGCCGTGATACATGATAATATTCTTGATTGCACAGAGATGGGGGAACAAGCGATCAGCAGCTACCTTTACCAGAAGAACCGGCAATATTTTGCCCAAATTGCCGGAGGCATGGAATCACTGGGGGCAGAGGAACTGCACGAGCTGGGCGCGCAGGAGATCAGCGCCGGCTACCGGGGCCTGTACTTCCAGGCCGATACGGAAACACTCTACCGGATTAATTACACCTCGCGGCTGCTGACCCGGGTGTTGGCGCCGCTGCATAAATTCCGCTGCCTGAATAAAGAGCAGTTATACCGGGAAGCCCGCCAGATAAACTGGAGCGACTTTATCTCTGCCGGCGATACATTTGCCATATTTGCCAATGTATCTCACAGCAAAATGAACCACTCCCATTATGCGGCGCTGGTGGTTAAAGACGCTGTTGCAGATCAGTTTCGTGAAAAATACGGCCGGCGTCCCAATGTGCAGGCAGACCAGCCAACCTTGTGGATAAACTTACACATCGAGCATAACCTGGCCACGCTAAGCATTGACGTCTCCGGCGGCTCTTTACACAAACGGGGCTACCGGGTTGCCGGGGTGGAGGCCCCCATGCAGGAAACGCTGGCAGCAGCAATTATTCGTTTGAGCGAGTGGGGGGGCGATGCGCCCCTGTACGATCCCATGTGCGGCTCCGGCACGTTGATCTGCGAAGCGCTGATGCACGCCCAGCACTTGCCCGCGGGGATGCTGCGTAAACAGTTTGGCTTCCAGCGGCTGCCGGATTTTTCGCAACAGGCCTGGACAAAGGTAAAATCACGGATCGATTCGGAAATGATTACCGACCGACCGCTTACCATCGCCGCCAGCGACATGTCCCCCAAAGCGGTCGAGGCGATACGAAAGAACCTTTCCCGACTGCCCGGCGGAGATGCCGTGCAGATCA
>JAJRYW010000114.1 GCA_024275555.1 Calditrichota bacterium
CATCAATACGGGGGTTGACCGTTAGGGTAATCTCGGGTAATTCTGTCTTCTTCATCGTTGCTCCTCAATATAAATTCACCACTCACCACTCACCACTCACCACTCACCACTCACCACTCACCACTCACCACTCACTTACTTTACCGCAATCCCCTTATAGGTATACGCGCCTATTTTAACCGTTTTGGGGAGATAAAACTCCTCGATGTCGACGCGCTGGAAGGCCTGGGAGCGAATGATCGCAGGAATGTCCCGGTCCAAGTGGCAACCGTCTCCGATCTTCTTTTGGATGGGAGTCAGGCGTCGTTGCCAGCGCTGTACCCGGGTTTCGTTGCTCAGGCCGTGTTCCACAAATAGAAATTTTCCTCCCGGTTTGAGCACCCGGTAAACTTCCGAGAGAGCCTCTTTCACATGGACAATGCTGCACAGCACCCAGGTGGTCACCACCGTGTCGAAGTGGTTGGAAGGCATGGGCAGCGTCTCTCCATTGTGCACATTAAAATCCACCGGGAAGCGCGCCTGACTGAGGCGCTCGTTGAGATAGCGCTGCATCCCCGGATTGGCGTCGATGGCGGTCAGATGATTAATTTGTGCCGGATAATAAGGGATATTCTTCCCGGTGCCGAATCCGATCTCCAGCACCTTTCCGCTTGCCTGCTCCAAAAGTTCTTTGCGGATTTCGGTCATCTCTTTCTGCGACATCACTCTGTCTAAAATCAGCGGAAAAATATATTGCGAGTAAATTCCCATGGGATTTCCTTTCCATTGTTGATGTGCGAATCACAAGTTGAACTTGATCTGATGCAGAATGTCGCTGATTGATCAGATTCATGCTGAGGGGATTATTATTTATCCAGAATTGCCGACGCCTTGAAAATCTTCCCCCACTTTTTCACTTTGCTCTCACAATCGTGAAGAATGGAGGATTTAAGCGGACGGACTCTTTTTGTTTTAAAAACAAATTCAGCGTTTCTCTGCGTTGAATTTCCGACTCATGATTCACAACAAATCGTTAAAGATACACCGGGAAACACCGTTTCGCAATATGATCCCTTACAGAAATGCGACTTCCGGCGCGCGCCCCGGCGGGATTTGGATATCTTCCCCGACTTTGCTACATTCCGTGGGCTGCCTGGCACATTGCGGCAACCTGTTTGTCCTGATCGTGTTGCGGGCGACAATCGATATAAACATTATTAATCGAAGGAGAATGCCATGTTAGGTAAATTGTTGTTTGGCCTGTTCATGGTTAGCTTGTTTTTTACCTCCGCGCTCCGGGCGCAATATGATCCTGAGCGCAGCTTTCGGTTTCTGAAAGAAGTTTACAATCGCCATGAAAAGGCGGAGCGGGATTACTTGACCACGGAATTAGCGCAGTTTTTAGAAACGTTTCCGGAGCATCCCCGGGCCCGCGGGGTGCAGTATATGTTGGCTAAAGTCTACCAGGAAGCCGGGCGGGAACACCTGGCCCTGGCCGCTTATTTAAAGATGTTGTATGTTTACCCGGACAGCCTCAACCGGCGGCAGGGACGGGAAGCGGTGCAGGAATTGATCAATACCCGCAAGGCCTTTGAAGAAAAGCGTGATTGGTTAAACAGTGTGATAAACCAGGCGCCGGTAATCCACTCCCGGGCGGACGGTTTCTTCCAGTACCTGGGGATTTTGCGCGAGGCCGGCTACCGGAAGCTGAATGATTGGTTCGAAACCTCCTGCCGCGAGTTTCTGACCGATTTTCCCGGGGAAACCAAAAGCGAGCAGGTTTTGCAGTGGCTGGCGGAATTCTACCAGAATCAAAAACGGTTCCGCGAGGCCCAATTGACCTACCGGAAGCTGGAAATACTTTTTCCGGAAAGCTCCTTAATTCCCTACTACCTCTTTAGCCAGGGGAAATTGCTCTATCATAAATTAGATGATCCCCAGGGAGCGATGGTCGAATTAAACCGCCTGGTGCAGGAATTCCCGGCGAGCAGTCGGGCGCCCGGGGCGCTCTTCCTCATCGCACAAATAAAAGAGACGAAGCAAAAAGACTATGAGGAAGCAATCCGTATCTACCGGCAAGTTACAACCGGGAATGCCCCGGAGGATGTGGCGGTTGAGGCGCTGTGGAAAATTGCCGGGATTGAGCGGAAGCGCCGCAAAAATTACCGGGCCGCCGTGGACGCCTATGCCGAAATCGTGGAAAAATTTCCCCGCCATTCCCGCTCTATCGACGCCCTGGAGGCGATGGCGGACGTCTTTAAAGATGAACTGCACGAATATCGCCTGGCGGCCGAGGCGCTGGTCAAGTTAGCCGAAATGCATCCCGGCTACCGAAAAGCGCCCGACCGGCTCCTGGAAGCCGGGGAAATCTATGAAAAGGATTTAAACTCCTACCAAAAGGCGATTTCCATTTACCAGTCGCTGATGACCAAATATCCCGGCCACAAGAAAGCCCGCAGCGCCGCCAAGAGAATCGATAAGTTGCAGAAGAAAATCGACCTGGAGCATTCCAAACCCTAACCGGCTTAGAACGCCTCTCCCGGCAAAAATTCCATCGAGGAATTACCGGCTTCGCCAAATCCGAAATCCAGCCGCAGGTTCATGCCGGTTTCGGGAATCAGCAGGTAGCGGAAGCCAATCCCCACCCCCCGCTTAAATTGGGCCAGGCTGAATTTCCCGGCGGTGTGGCTGACCTGCCCGACTCCGCCGAAGATCACAAATCCCAGTTTTTTCCAAACCAGGGCCCGGTAACCGGCGTGCAGCACCAGCAGGTTTTTATCCCGGTAACGCGAGGGGTAGCCGCGCAGATTCTCATTCCCCAGGGTGGGGTATTTCTGGAACGGTACGGTTCCCTTGTAAATGTTGGTGTACGCCTGAACCGCAAACGTCTGTTTGGCGGAAATGGGGAAATAGCCGCGCAGGTCAAGACGATAGTTGTTGAATCGGTAGGCGCTGCCCAGGGCGCTCTCGTAAAAACCGGCCCAGGCTTCCACCCACATCCCCCGGGTGGGAAACTGGCTGTTGTTGCGGGTGTCCCAGTTGATGATCCCGGTTAGCCCGGAGAGCGTAAAAGGCCGTTGCGCGCCGGGGACGGCCCCGGAGGCC
>JAJRYW010000115.1 GCA_024275555.1 Calditrichota bacterium
ATTTCGAACGCCAGAGACGGAGAGAGAAATCTGTGCGTATTCGACATGAAATTTGCTGAAATAATTGTAAATTAAAGATAAAGTTTTGAGTGTTAACAGATTTCTCTCTTCGTTCGTGGCAACGCCATCCCGCGCCAACGGCGCCACGTTGTGGTCGGGAAAATGACATAAGTTATGTAGTAATATAAGCTTAGCTTGTAATAAGGTCTAATATTCATTGTCGCCTGAATCAAGCCCAATTTAAGCACGCGACGGGAAGGATTAAATAAAAAAAGAAGGTTGATGCCGGTGGGCGGCCCCAGGGGGCTTCAGCGCGGCAGGCCGGTGCACACGGGCTGCTCCGACCTTCTGCGACAAGCCCGGGGTGGAGCAACCAACACCCTCAAAGGCGCTGCTCCAGGTAGATTCTTGGGTAGTGGGATCAGAACTTTATGGCGACGCCGTTTTGATGGGTTCCCCGGGCCGGTACAACCTTGGCCAGTTGCTCCCGGATTTTTTCAATCTCGAACGGTTTATGGATGACGCCTTCCACCAATCCATTGTTTTCCAGCAGGGTATAATCCAACTGATACCAGCCGGTCATGATAAAAACGGGTATATCGGGATGAACGGCTTTTAATTGCCGGGCCAATTCAATGCCGTTTTCCTTGGGCATGCTCAGGTCGGTAAACACCACGTCAAAGGGGGCCTTTTGGAATTTCTGCAGCGCCTGGTCGGCATTGGAAGCCGTTTCTACCCGGCAGCCTTCCTCGATCAGCATTTCCGACAAAGTTTCCCGGATACGGCTATCGGCTTCCACCAGCAGCACCCGGTGAGGAAGCGGTTGGAGAAAATCCGTGGCCGGCTCCGGTTCCAGGCATTCGGCCTGGGAAGCCGGCAGTTCCACCATAAAAATAGACCCTTTTTGCGGCGCCGAATCGACATGAATGCTTCCCCGGTATTTCTCGATAATTTCTTTGGCAATGCTTAATCCCAGGCCGTTGCCCAATTTGCCCTTGGTGGTATAGAAGGGGTCAAAAATCTTTTGCTGGATATCAAAAGGGATTCCAATGCCGGAATCGGCGATAAACACCAGCACCTGGCCGGACTTCAGGGTGGTTTGAATCGACAGTTCTCCTCCGCGGGGCATGGCGTCCAGGGCGTTGTTGAGCAGGTTCAGGAAGACTTCCCGCAGTTCGGCGGGGTCTGCTTGTACGGCTTTGATCCGGCTGAAGTTCAGTTTCAGTTCATAGTGGATGCCCCGCGATTGGGCCTGGTCTTCGAAACGCGGCCGGGCGATTTCCACCACTTCCTGCAGGAGCAGGTTCAGATTAACCAGGTCGCTATTGACCTCGCTGCGGCCTTTAGAATAATTCTGAAGTCTCCGGATACTTTCTGCGCCGTCTTTGGCCGCTTGCAGAAGCGCATCCAAATCCCGTCGGTAGGGGGTGTCGGACAGTTTGCGCTGCAGAATCTGCCCTTTGCCGATCACAATGCTCAGCAAGTTGTTGAGATGATGGGCGGCGCCGCTGGCTAATTCGCCGACGACCTTCATCCGCTCCAAATGCTTAACGTAGGTTTGGAAACGGCGGGAACGTTCCAGAATCGCCCGTTTATCCAGCAGTTGGGTCATCAAAAAGAAGAACAGGCGCAGGGTAGAACGCTGTTGCCTGGTGATATTGCGGCTGGAATCCGGGAAGACAGCCAGCCACACGCCTCCATAGCCGCCCTCAATCCGAAAGGGCATGATCATTAAAGATGAAAAGGGCGTCCCCCTGAGCAAGTCCGAAAGTCCGTGGAGGCGGTCGTTGAGAGGCTGGTTTCGGTCGACAAAAATCAGGTCGCTCGGGTCGAGCGCAGTCGGGTCAATCTGCTTTAGTTTGGATTGCATCTTTTCGGTCAGATCGGCCTGGGGATGCTCCGATTGGGCTGCCTCTACCAACCGCCAATTGGGTTGATACTTCCCCCGCAGAAACAGGCCGGTGTAAGCAGCCCGGTGTTCCGAAACGGTTAATCGGAGCAAATGCTTAATGACGCTTTTTATACTGGCCGGCTTGTTCATCCCAAACGCTTCGGAGCCGGCGCTCTCCTGACGCTCGCTGGCGATGTGCTCATACAAATAAATGTTTTCCAGTGCAAAACTGACCATATTGGCCAGGCTGCTGACAAATTGTTTGTCCGCCAATTTTAACTGATGCTCCGGATTGCCGTCCCAGAGCACCAGCGCGCCTAAAATTTTACCCCGGACGTGCAGGGGAATCCCCATCCAGGCCTGCGCCGGAATTCCGGCCGCCTCGACGCGCAGATTCGCGCAAAAAGCCGGGTAGTTGTTGGTTACCACCGGTTGCTTTTTGGCCAGCAGGTGATGATACAACGTGTTTTCCACATTGAACGGCTGGCCGGGCAGAACTTGTTTTTGTTGTTCGTCGTAGTAATGGCGGCTAAGGGGGCGGCCTTCTTTGCAGAGAATGATTTCGATAGTTTGATTAAAATAAATCCGCCGCAACTCCCGGTAAAAAAGAGTTAGAATAGCCTGGAAATCCCGGGCAGAGAACAACTGCTTGCTAAAATCCGAATAATACTGAAGCAGCAGTTCCGAACCTTCCTGGTTTTCCAGGAGCAGGTTTAGCGAAGAAAAAAGTTTGGTGTTCATCTGTTTCTCATCCCCGGCTCCTCAGGTAGAGAAGCCTTTCAGATCATGCTACGATATTCTTCCATTGTCGAGCATTTTCGGAACAGGTTTAAATTTCTTCTTGAAAAGGTTCAAATAAAGAAAACACCCTAACTTAGGGCGCTCCAATTCCAACCTACATTACAATTGAACGGAAAACAAGTTTTAATCCGGGCAAGAATGAAGCAGCGCTCTTGTCTATTGGCGTTCCCCGCAAAAAATACGATGCGCCGCTTTGGTCTTCATCGAAAATCCCGATTGATTCCGGTGAGCGATAAAACCCGGCCGGGGACTGTTTTACAGCAAAATTTCTACCGGAAGGTTCGTGATCTGTCCTCCAATTGGCGGAAAGGAATTGCGGTTGCCCGGGGCGTTTGTAAATTCTTTTAAGGATAGTGTGATTTAATTCATAGGAAATTAGCGGGAATGTGGTACATGTAGTAGGCATAATGTAGGTTTCGCAGGGGAATAAAGGGATTCTGAGGTTATAGAGCAGTGTTAATTTCGGTGTAAACCTTGACAATGCGCAGAAATTGTAGTTTATTTTTATTCAATTTTTTCATATATTTAACGCGGTTTATTTTAGGTTGCCCGATACATGTCTTCCAAACTGCAGAAGCAAAAACAGATATTCTCATTGCTGAATTCCCGGCTGATCAATGAGAACCAGGATTTCGAATTGCTGGAACAGCAGGGATTTTCTGTCGGTCAAAAACGCTACGATGTTTCCCGCCGGCTAAAAAACCAGGTGTTTCACTTTCACCGCAACTTAATCCAGAACATTAACGCCGGGTTGCTGACGATTGATTTGGACGGTGAGATCACCTTTTCCAACCATAATGCCGCGCATTTGCTGGGATACCGGGTGGAAGACTTGCTGGGGAAGAATATCAGCGTCTATTTTAGCCGGGAGGAAGAGGCCCGAAAATTTCTGGAGCTTTGCCAGGGGGCGGAGCGCATTGATGAATATGAATCGCATTTTGTTCACCGGGAGGGGCGCATTTTTATTGTGGGCGTCAATGCCTCCCGCCTGGTTGATCCGGCCAATAATTACATTGGGGTGGTGCTGTTGATCCGGGATTTAACCGAAGTGCAGCAGTTGCGCAAGCAGGTAGAGCGAATGGAACGGTTGGCGCTATTGGGAGAATTATCCGCCGGCATCGCTCATGAGATTCGCAACCCGTTGGCCGGGATCAAAGCGGCCAGCCAGGTGCTGGAAGATCAGCATCACGCCGATGGAATGGAAGTCCAGCTAATCCGCCGGATTGTGCGGGAAGTGGATAAGGCCAATCGTCTTCTGAAAGAGTTTTTCAAATTTGCCAAGCCGACCAATCCCCAGGGCGATTATTATCACATTCGGCAAATCATCGACAGCGTCTATTTACTTTTGGCGCCCCGGTTAAAGAAAAATTCAATCCGGTATGAAGAAGTGATTAAAGAGGACATCCCAAAAGTATTTGTCGATGGAACCCAGATCGAGCAGATTATACTCAATTTATTCATCAACGCCCTGGAAGCGATGCCCCAGGGCGGCGTGCTCCGGGTAGAAGTATCCGGCCCGGTGCAATCTGCGGGTAAAAAAACGCCGCGCAGCCGCTTTGTGGAAGTGCGGATTACCGATACCGGCGGCGGCATCCCTGCTGAGGATATCGAAAAAATATTTACCCCGTTTTACACCACCAAAGACGAAGGAGTCGGGCTGGGCCTGTCGATCTGCACCCGGCTGGTGGAGAAGAATCATGCCAGCATGGATGTGATCAGCCAGCCAGGGCAGGGAAGCACCTTCTTCCTGCGCTTGCCAACCCGTCCCCGCCGGGAAAAATCAACCGGCCGGGTTTAATCGGAGGATGATGATGGACGATGTGAAACGATTATTGATTGTGGATGATGAAGAAACGCTGACCTTCAGCTTGTACCAAACCTTTATCAACGCCCCGATGGAGTGCGAGGTGGTAACGGTGGATTCCGGCGACGCGGCCTGGGAGCGTTTCTCCCAAAAACCGTTTGATGTAGTCATTACCGATATTGCCATGCCGGGAATGAACGGGCTGGAACTGCTGAAAAAAATAAAAGAAGCCCGCTCGGAGACCAAAGTGGTGGTGATCACTGCCTACGGCTCCGATGAGCGGCAGGAAAAGGCGAACTTCCTGGGCGCAGAGGAATACATCGAAAAACCGTTTGATATCCGCGAATTGAAAAAAATAATCATCCAAATGTTCGAGTAAATATGGCCCTTGTCGGAAATTTAAAGGATTTAAAATTAGCCAACATCATCCAGATTAACTGCATTGAACGTAATGTGGCCAAAGTCTCTGTGGAGAGCGCCGATTTAAAAGGTGCGGTCTACTTCTCCAACGGGGCCATTACCCATGCGGAGTTCGGCCCATTTGTGGGCGAGCGCGCCGTGCATGAAATGCTGGCGCTGACGGAAGGCGGGTTTAAGGTGGAAGCCGGGAAAGAGTCGCCCACCCAGACTATCACCCAGCCCTGGAACTCGGTGGTGCTGGAAGGGCTGCGGTTGCTCGATGAACGGCGCGCCCAGACCGCGCCCATCCCCAAACAGCTTTTTGTGATGTTGTCCGGTCTGAAAAATGTAAAAAATCTTTACGTTTTGAACTTCAATGGGCAGGTGATCGAGGGCAATATCTCCGATCATTTCCACCCCCTGGCCTTGACATTTGTCTGGTATAAACTGAAAAAAATGCTCAACCTTTTTTACTCGGATAATTTTCAATACCTGCTCTTGCGCAGGGGGGAAAGTTATCTGTTTGTATTTGAATTTAAGCCCAATTTAATTGTCATCGAAACCGACCTGAGAGTGATCACTGCCGATTTCACCAATATGGTAAAAAAGCTGCTTAAGCAGATTAAAGTCAGTAAATAGGGACGCATTGTGCTACTGCCGCAAGGGATCGAAAAACATAAGAACCTGAACACGTCATATACCAAGTTTGACCAACTTTTGTACGATTTGTCGGAGAACCGTTTCAGCGGCTTTGTGAAGCTGGGGTTATGGGAGTACGAAGGAGCCCTGGTGTTTGACACGGGGCGGTTGATTGAGGCGTATTCTGTGGAGCCGGAATTATATTTAACCGGGGAGCAGGCGGTGCTGAAAGTATACGAACGCGCCCACCAGGGAGAAGGAACGCTGGAGGTTTCCGCCCTGTCCAACGAGGTGTCGCTTGCCCTGGCGTACGCTATTGAGGCCAAGCCGTATCCGCATAATGATGTATTTAGCAACTACGCGTTAACCCATGTGCTGGAAAAGCTCCAGGAGATTTCCCTGTGCGGTTATGTGGATCTGCAGTTAGGCGGCAAACGCGGTTTTGGCACCGTGTATTACCTGGAGGGCATCCCGGTAGAAACGGTGATCATGTCCAGCCGGGGTACTAAGGTGAGCGGCGCCCAGGTGTTCCAGAAACTCCGGGAACTGGGGGCCGTCATTCAGCCGGAAGTGCGGGTGTTTCATGTGCTCCAACCGAACCTGATCAATGAAGATTCGGCCTTTTTAATTCCCTGGTTGCATCAAAAACGGATTTCGTTCTGGAATGACTTACTGCAGTATATCCGCACCCTGATGAAAGATCAACTAAAATACAATAAGATCGAGGAGAAATTTGCCCGGATTTGTGAGGAAGTATCGGACGCTTACCCGTTCCTGAATCCCGGCGAAGGACATGTGTGTTATCGCGATAATAAACTGGAGATTCCGCACCTGTTGCCGCTGGAACTCTTCCAAACCGGAATGATTATTGTATTGGCCAAACTGGTTGGACAAATTCCGGTGCGTAAACTGCGGCGGCTGAATCTGGATGATGTCGCCGCTGCTGTTGCGAAAATCACCCGAAAATATGAGATAAGTCCGGATTATATCGACCCGGTAAAACTTATTCAACATGTATTTAAAGGATATGTAAATGATCCGAACAAACTTTAAGGACCTGCTGGAAATTCCCGGCATCGAGTCGGTAATGCTGGTGGATCATCATAACAACTTAATCGACACCTGGGCGGCCCCCAGCAGTAATCCGGCCATCTTTAAGGAGGTTGCCGAAACCTACCTGCATATTTTCACCCTGATGGAGCACCTGCATTACCAGGTTGATGAAATCTGTATGCCTTTTGACCGGGGCATTGTTTTTGCCCGCAGCCATCCCAGGTACAACCTGATTATTATTGGGAAGTCCTCCCTGCAAATTCCCTTGTTGCGGATTTTTTGTGATGTGTGCCAGAAAGATATGGATGAACATCGCAAATCCAAAAAGGCGCTTAAGAAACTGCCGGAGAAACAGCTTACCCGGATCGACTCCCGGGCGCTGGATGATGTAGAGAAGATCATGTTGGAAAATATTTTAGAGGAGCATAACCGTGCTCGATAGGCAAGTCGAAATTCACGATGACTTGATATTTATCGTAAACGAGGAGAAAACCGCTCCGCCGGAACACCTGCGTTCCCTGGAGTGGGCCATCCTGACCCAACTGAACGGGGAACGAACCGTCGGAGAAATTGGCGAAATCCTTTCCCTGGATCCGGAGGAGACGGTGCACCTGTTTCAGCGGCTGTTAAAGCTGGGGGCCATTGTACTTTCGCAACTCCATCAAATGGACCATGTGGTTCCGGAGGATGTCTTCGAAGACCTGGAATACCAATTTACCTATTCCCTGGGGCCGGTGGCCGGTATTGTTCTGGAAGATGCGCTGGCAACCCTTAAGCATTCCCGGGAGACCCTCAAAAAGCGCGATTTCCCGCAGTTGATCGAATTACTCAGCCTGGAAATTGCCAACCGGCAAAAACGGCATGAATTTCAACGTCATATGGTAGACAAATTAAAAAGGTTGTTAACATGATGGAAAATCAATCAATCTGGTCGAGTCTGCGGTTTAAAATCGCCCTCTATATCTTGGTTGGAGCGGTGGTCTTTTCTACCGTGGTGATTCTGGTGACTTCTTATCATCTTAAGCGAACGTTGACCGACTCCCTGGTCACCCAGGGAAAAATTGTGGCTGCCAGCATTGGAGAACTATCTGCGGAGCGGATTATTGAAGAAGATCAAGTCGGTTTAAAGAATGTCTTAGAAAAATATCGTTACTATTTAAGTAATGAATACATTATAATTGTCGATTCAGATTATAATATTGTAGCGGATACCTATAACGGCCAGGTGCCGGATGAACTCCTGAATAGCGAAGCGTACAGCACTTTTGACTTAGGCGGGGAACAGGAGTATATTGTCGATACGGATTACGCAGTCAAGGATGTCCCCGTCTATGATATTCGCTGGCCCATTAAGGAGGGTCTGCTGGGTTTTGTGCGGGTCGGATTGCGAAAATCGTTTGTGGATGAGCAGATTCAAACCACCCTGTTTTATATCGGGCTGATTATTGCCATCGGCACTTTTGCCGCCATCATTGTGGCGCTGTTGATCATTACCGTCCAGGTTACCCGGCCAGTGATCCACCTGGCCAACGCCGCCCAGGAGATCAGCCTGGGGAATTTTAAGGTCGATATCCAGGTGAATGTGAAAAATGAATTGCAGATGCTGGCCGCAGCAATCGAACGAATGAAAGAAAGTTTGCGAACCAGCTTGGAACGCTTGAAAACCCGCTCGACAATCGGGCGATTTTAAATATAATCTTAGGGAGACCCAACGATGGTACAGGTCAAAAAACTGAAGGATGGAAGCCGTCAAATCATTCTTACCGCCAAGCAGTTTGACGGCATCACCAAGGTGCTTTCCGAGCTTGCCGCCAAGACCAAGGCCTCCACAATTCTCCTGGCCGATGTCAGCGGGCAGCTCATCACCCAGCGCGGAAACACCGACGACATCAACACGGCCATTCTTTCCGCCCTGGCCGCCAGCGATTTTGCCGCCACCTCGGAGATGGCCAAGCTGATCGGCGAAGAAGCAAAGTTTAAACTGCTCTTTCATGAAGGCGAGAAACGCAATGTCTATCTCTCCAACGTTGGCGATAATTTCTTCCTGGTGGTCGTTTTTGATGTCAGTGTCACCCTGGGGTTAGTACGTATCTACACGAAAAAAGCCATTCAAAACCTGCTTCATCTCTTTGAAACCAGCGAGCAAGGCGACGACGCCAGTAAAATACTGGATCAGGATTTTAGCAGCATGTTAGGCGATATGTTGGATGAATCATTTAAATAGACGTTCTGAATAGTTGGCAACCCATTAAGGAGAGGCAAAGCGCTTATGTTTATCAATTGGGCGTTACAGGAAATCAATCTGAAAATTGTTTATTACGGACCCGGGATGAGCGGCAAAACCACCAACCTGGAGTATATTCATTCCAAGCTCGACCCCGGCCTGACCGGCGAATTAGTTACCCTGAAAACCAAGGAAGACCGCACTATCTTTTTTGACTTTATGCAAATTGAAGTGGGGCGGATTAAAGGGAAAAAACCCAAGTTCAACCTCTATACGGTGCCTGGCCAGGTCTACTATGCCTCCAGCCGGAAGATTATTTTGAATGGAGTGGATGGCGTGGTGTTTGTCGCCGATTCCCAGAAAGACCGCATGGAAGGCAATATCGAAACCCTGCTGGACCTGGAAAACAACCTGATGGCCATGGGCTTCTCCCTGGAAACGTTCCCCTGGGTGATTCAATACAATAAGCGGGATTTGCCCAACACCGAAGCACTGGAACTGTTGCGAAAAAAGCTGAATTTCTTCGACGTGCCCGAGTTCGAGGCGGTGGCGATCAAAGGAACCGGCGTATTTGACACGCTTAAGTCCATCATCAACCTGGTGGTTCAGCACGTTCAAAGACAACTTTAAAAAACCAACCTTAGCAACTGGTCTAAAGCCTTTGTCTTCCCCGGCAAAGGCTTTTTTCATTCGAAGAATCAATCCATGGCCGTTAACCGCACTGTACTGAAAATTCTTGCATTTGCTTTGCTGATGCTGACGATCCGGAGTTCCGTTTCCGGGCAAGAGGCCCGGAACGCGCCGGCCCCCGAATATGTGCTCCGCATCGAAGTGGAGCCGGGAGACCGGCAGTATGCCACCGCTATTACCAATTTATTAAACCGCTACGTTCCGGTGATGGAGCGCTACTTTTTCCGCGTTTTGCAGGATACCATCTCGGTGCGGGTGGTTTCGCCGCCGGAATTTCAACGGCGCCGCCTGCCCTCCTGGGCGGCGGCCGCCTACTTCCCCGGACAACAGCAAATCCTGGTGCAAAAATCCGGATCGGGAATACAGCTTGCCCTTCTGGAACGGCATTTTGTGCATGAACTCAGCCACCTGTTTTTTGACCGCACTTTTTCCCGCCAGGCGGAAATTCCCCTCTGGTACAACGAGGGCCTGGCGGAAACCTGGCGCGGTTGCCAAATCGGGTTTTGGGAAGCGGCAAAACTCTCCTATTGGCTGTTAAGCGACAACCTGCTCTCGCTGCGGCAGATTGGCTATTTGCATCGCCTCTCCAAATCGCGGGCGGAACAAGCCTACCTGGAGAGTTGCCTGGCGGTGCGCTTTTTGCATAGCTACTTTGGCGACGCCTACCCGCGCGAGCAGTTTTATCACGATCTTGAAACGATGGGGTGGAAACGCGCCGTGTTTGCCCTGACCGGGTTAACCGAAGCGGAATTCGAACAGACCTGGCGGGAGGAGTTGGCCCGGAAATATACCTGGAGCATTTTTCTGCAACTCGATTCCGTCTTATGGATTTTTATGGTTGTAATTGTGATCATTTCTTTTTTTCTTAAGAAATTGTGGAACCGGAGACGCTTAAAAGCCTGGGAAATAGAAGAACAATACCGGGAGTTTGGCGAACAGAAAACGAGTGACGACGCTGAATCTTGAGGAGCCTGTTATGTATGTGCCGACCAAAATGTTTTTGACCAAAGGGGTGGGAGTTCACAAAGAAAAGTTAGCCAGCTTCGAGATGGCTTTGCGGAACGCCGGAATTGCCCATTTTAATATCGTGGAGGTGTCTTCCATTTTTCCGCCCGGCTGCCAAATGGTCTCCCAGGAAGAGGGGATGGCAGGGCTGGTCCCCGGGCAAATTATGCACGTGGTGCTGAGCCGGAATTCCACCCGGGAGCCGCACCGGCTGATTGCCGCATCGGTGGGGGTGGCGGTGCCGGCGGATAAAACCATGTACGGTTACCTGTCCGAGCATCATAGCTATGGCGAAACCGAGGAAATCGCCGGAAATTATGCCGAGGATTTGGCCGCCTCCATGCTGGCAACTATCTTAGGCGTCAGCTTCGATCCGGAATCCAGCTATGATGAAAAAAAGGAAATCTGGCGCATTTCCGGCAAAATTGTGGAAAGCTTTAGCCTGACCCAAACCGCCGTTGGCGATCCACAGGGACTATGGACCACGGTTGTATCCGCCTCGGTGCTGGTTCCCTGAGCAGCGGTTTTCTTCGCCCTGCTTAAGACAAATAAGGATTCGGAAACATTTGCAGGGGGCATGGCCGTAGAGATTATAATTGGTATTTGTGTCGCAAGCTTTTTTAAAAGGTGTTAAAACGGCGTATTTGGGTAGCCGGACAGTTGTTAAGTGAAATTTCCCCACCCCGGCCCTCCCCGAAATCGGGGAGTGAGACCGGTTTCCTCCCGATTGCGGGCTTCGTCGTGAACTCAGCCGAACGGGGGATGAAGGGGGGAGATTCCCATTGCATGAAGGCAACCACACAAATACTAAAATTGCTTTTGTTGCCCCGGGCCGGGAACCGCGCGGCGTCCGGAGCATTGGAAAAAGGCAGCGGTTGTGGAAAAAGTGCGATTCCGTGCTGCCATGTTGATTATGAAAAAACATAGATTTAGCGGAGGTTTACCATAATGTTCTCCAAATACAAGCGCCCCACCATTATTACGGCAACGCTTTTCATCCTGGGAATTACCGCCTTTTTACTGGCCCACACAGTTTTTGCCGATGTGCAAAACGGCCTGGAGCGTCAATTGCGTAAATTGGTGGGGGTAGCCCGCCTGGCGCAAATGTACTATGTGGAGGACATCGAATGGGATGATGCGATGGAAGGGGCGATATCCGGTATGCTGGAGAAACTGGACCCGCACTCGGTCTATATTCCGGCGGAAAAGGTGAGCGCCAATAAAGAAAATTTTAGCGGCAAATACGAAGGGATCGGCATCCAGTATGATATTATCGACGGTTATATTACCGTCATTTCCCCGATCCCCGGGTCGCCCTCGGAGCGGCTGGGAATTATGTCCGGCGACCGGATCATCAAAATCGACGGCAAATCGGCGGTGGGGATAGAGCGGGACGAGGTGCCCAAAAAACTGAAAGGGCCGAAAGGCACCTCAGTAAAAGTTGCCATCCAGCGCGAAGGCGCGAAGG
Source organism: Calditrichota bacterium (assembly GCA_024275555.1). Taxonomy (GTDB): domain Bacteria; phylum Calditrichota; class Calditrichia; order RBG-13-44-9; family J075; genus JAJRYW01. The sequence continues at coordinate 11,975 of JAJRYW010000115.1, forward strand.
CGCTGCTGGAGTTCACCATCATTCGCGATGTAATTCCTATTTCCACCATCACGGCCAGCTTTATGGCCGATGACAGCACCGGCTACATCGCCGTGAACCGCTTTGCCGCTATCACTTCCAAAGAAGTCGAGGAAAAACTTCAGGCGCTGGAGAAAAACGGCCTTAAACGGTTGATCCTGGATTTGCGGGGAAACTCCGGCGGTTACCTGCACGAGGCGGTAAAACTGGCCGGGAAGTTTATCAAAGGACACAAACTGATCGTCTATACCCGCGGCCGTTCCGAACGGATCGATGACGAATACTATGCCGATCAGTTCGGGCGCCGCCTGGTGCGCAACTATCCGCTGATCTTGTTAATCAACCGGGGCTCGGCTTCCGCCGCGGAAATTGTGGCCGGCGCCATCCAGGACTATGACCGCGGGCTGATTGTGGGAGAAAACAGTTTTGGCAAGGGCCTGGTTCAAAAGGAGTTTCCCCTGCAAGACGGATCGGCGGTGCGAATTACCACCGCAAAGTATTACACCCCTTCCGGCCGCTGTATCCAGCGCGACTACAAAGGTAAAAATGTAAAAGGCTATTACGACGATATCCCCGACTCTACCTGGATTACCGAAGACAGCCTTTCTCACCGCCCCCAATACTACACCGAAAAGGGCCGCACCGTCTATGGCGGGGGGGGAATACAGCCGGATTTCTATGTCGCTTATCATAACGCCTCCAAATCTCCGGAGTTGATCAACAGTATGCTCACCAACCGGGCCTTCTTCGAATATGTCACGGAATATGTGCGCCGGCGCCGGATCAACTACAAAGATGTCGATGCGTTTAGCCGCCGGTTTACGGTGGACGACACGATGATGGCCGATTTCCGCCGGGTGTGCGCAGAGCGAAAAGTCGACTTGAAAGAAGAAGAGTTTACCAGGGATCAGGAGTATATCCGGTTGCGCATCAAAGCAGAGATTGCCCGCCATTTATGGGGTCAGAACGCCTATTATTTTGTGATGCTGGAGGGCGATAACCAGTTCCGGAAAGCCCTGACCCTGTTTGGCGAAGCGCGGAAGCTGGCAGCCCTCCATTGATAAAGAAGATATCGGCGGGATATGATCTTGCCCGCCCCGGCACGAGCGGACCGCCTTTTTCTAAATCTCCGTAATGCAATTGATTTATAAAAAAATCCTCAACTTATCCTTCAAAAAAGTGTTTGACTTTGTTTGTGTTAATCCTTAATATTTGCAAAAATTTGGACCATATGATATTAATTGAAGCGAGGAGGCTCTAATCAATGGTTGATTTGTATATCCAAGGCGGTGGGTTTATGCACCCGATTCTGGTTATGTGGATTTTCGGTCTGGCAATTGGCATTGCAAAGTTGATCCTGTTATTCCGCGCCGGAGTAAACACCCGTAAATTCATGGCAAGCTGCCGCTCCGCACTTAAAGATAGTGGAATTAACGGTGCTCTGGAAGTTTGCGAAAACACTCGTGGACCTGTTGCTGCAATCATGCATGCCGGTTTAAGCCGCGCCAAAGACGGTGTTGACAGCGCTGAAAAAGCCATCACCAACGCCGGTTCAATTGAAATGGCGTTCCTGGAAAGAGGCATGATTTGGCTGGGTTTTATTATTGTTGTAGCCCCCCTGTTAGGGTTTACCGGAACTGTTTGGGGAATGATCGAAGCATTTGAAGCGATCAAGGAAGCAAACGATATCTCTCCTGCGGTCGTTGCCGGCGGTATCTCCAAAGCCCTTTTAACCACCCTGTTCGGTCTGATTGTAGCCATGACGGTGCAGTTGTTCTACAACCTGGCAACCGCCCGCATTGACAAGCTGATTATCGATATGGAAGAATCCTCTGCCGAGTTAGTCGATACTTTAATCGATCTGCAAAGTGCTCGCTAATTAAACCTGGGGATTGATATTATGGCTATGAAAAGGCGCCAAAAAGAGGACGTGGAAATTCCCTCCTCCTCTCTGGCAGATATCGCATTCTTATTATTGATTTTCTTCCTGGTTGCCACCACTATTGATGTGGATAAAGGGCTGACCCTGGTGCTTCCCCCGGTTGATGTGGAAGAGATGGAGATTAACCGCAAGAATATCACCAACATCCTTATTAATGACGCCGGACAGGTGCTCTTAGATAACGAGGTGGTGAATGCTCGCGATGTGGAGCGTTTGATGCGCGATAAATTGCGTGAGAACGATAAACTGATTGTCTCGTTGAAAACCACCCGCGGAACCAAGTACAAGGTTTACATCCAGGTGCTTGACCAGCTAAAGCGAGCCGGCGCCACCAGGATATCGATTGCTGAACCGGAGGAAGTCTAAGCGCTTTCGCGCATTTTAGCGCGAAAGCACGCTGTCTTTGACAAAGTAAAGGGACATCCCGGCCAACCGGGACTGTCGATGGAGACCCCCAAAGGGGCTAAAACGCATGATCTCGTTTTGTTAACCAAGGAGTTTACATGTCAGTAAAAATCCAAAGAAAGTCGCAATTGAAAATCTCGGTGCCAACCGCATCGATGCCGGACATTATCTTCCAATTGCTCATTTTCTTTATGGTTACCACGGTCTTACGTCAATACACCGGATTGCAGGTCAAACTCCCTGAAGCGAAAATGGTTCAAAAATTGGAAAGTAAGCGTAACGTCTCAACCATCTGGATCGACAAACAAAACCGGGTGGTGATCGACGACGTTTCCATTACCAAACTTTCCGATTTACGCACAATCGCTTATAACAAGCTTCTGGAAAATCCCCGCCTGGTGATCTCTCTGAAAGTGGATGAGGAAGCCGACATGGGAATTGTTGTTGATGTACAACAGGAGCTCAGGAAAGCCAATACACTACGTGTAAACTACTCTGCACACCAGAGTATATCGTAAGGAGAAGTAACCAATGGCTCATAGAAAATTATTGTACACCAACCCGGAAGTCGATTTGCGGCGCAAATATCCGAAATGGTTTGATATGGCGATGGTGATCGCAATTCTGCTTACTGCGCTCATCTTTTACGCCTTTAAGCGCTTCGAGTCGACCGTGCAGTTGGAGAAAGTTCAGGATCAGGAAATCAAGATGGAGCAAATTCCACCGACTCAGCAGATCCAAAAACCGCCTCCCCCTGCCAAACCGAAAATTCCGGTTGAGTCCTAAGATGAAGATATTCCGGAAGATTTAACGATTGAAGAAGAACAGTTCGACTTTGAGCAGGAAGTGGAAGAACTGCCCCCGCCGCCGGAAGAAGAAGAACCGATTGTACCGTTCTTCGCCCTCTCCGAAAAACCGGTGGAAATTAAACGCGTAAATCCGGTCTACCCGGAATTGGCGAAGAAAGCCGGCATCGAAGGCACTGTGGTGGTAAAAGTGCTGGTGAATACCAAAGGCGATGTGGAAAAAGTCGAAATACTGAAATCCCATCCCCTCTTAGACGAAGCCGCCGTCAATGCTGCCAAACAGTTCAAGTTCAAACCGGGTAAACAGCGCGACCGCTATGTGAAAGTCTGGGTAAGTATTCCCTTCAATTTCCGCTTAAAAAAATAAAGAATTTGTTCTAAATGACTATAATAAAAGGCAGTGTGAATTTCACACTGCCTTTTTTCATTAACCGAGTTCAGATTTGGGAGGCGCGATGCGCTTTTTTCTGTTTGAAGACTCCTTCTATCGTAATTTGCTTCCGTTGGTATATTTCCGGCCGGTGTGGGAACTGCGTTGCGGTATGTTCACGCTCCGCGAGCGATTTGAGCGGTGTTTCGGAGAACCTGCCGGTTACCTGACCCGGACTTATCTGCTGAATCACTTTCTCAAAAAACCTCCCTTTTCGGCCAGCTTTACCGGGGATGACGAGATGCTCCTGGTCAACGGCCGCTGGCTGGCCGAAGACTCCCACAAAGATATGCTGCTGGAGTTGGCCCCCGGCCAGGCCTTTATGGCCGGAAGCGAACTGGCGGCCTGCCGCATTACCGCCCGGCAATTAGACGGCTGTCTTGACCGGGGTGTGTTGATCCCCGGGCGTATTCTGGCGCACCTGGATGTCCATCCGATTGCCGTCTCCCTGATCCGTTTTCCCTGGGATGCGGTGTTGCAAAACGGGGAGTTGCTGGAAAACGATATGGAGGCCAGCGATCATTTGGGCCGCCTGGAAGGACAAATCTACCCCGGCGTGCACCTGCTAAAAGAAAATAAAATCCGTATTGCCCCCGGCGCCGTCCTAAAACCCGGCGTGGTGATCGACGCCGAGCATGGCCCGGTCTGGATCGATGAAGAGGCGGTAATTATGGCCAACGCAGTCATCGAAGGACCGGTGTACATCGGCAAAAAATCAACCATAAAAATCGGGGCGAAGATTTACGAAAACACCACTATCGGCCCGGTGTGCAAGGTTGGCGGAGAAGTGGAAGAGAGCATCTTCCAGGGATATTCCAACAAGCAGCACGATGGCTTCCTGGGCCATTCCTTTGTTGCGCCCTGGGTTAACCTGGGGGCGGACACCAACAACTCGGACCTGAAAAACAATTACAGCAATGTAACCGCCTTCATCAACGGCGAGCCGGTGGACACCGGGCAGCGGTTTGTCGGGCTGGCCATCGGGGATCACTCCAAATGCGCCATCAACACCATGTTTAACACCGGTGCGGTGGTGGGGGTGTGCTGCAATCTTTTTGGCGCCGGGATGCCGCCCAAGTTTGTTCCCTCCTTTTCCTGGGGCGGGGCGGAGCAGCTCAGCCCGTTTAATTTTGATAAATGCCTCGAGATCGCCCGGGTGGTGATGAGCAGACGGAAAATCAAGTTTACCGACGACGACCTGGCCATTTTTGAGGCCGTCAAGGAGTTGGCCGCAGTAACCGAGACGGGCAGCCTGCTTTAAACGGATTGGATAACTTACCGGGAAATGATTATTTGACGAAATCGGCGCCATCGATG
>JAJRYW010000116.1 GCA_024275555.1 Calditrichota bacterium
GGTCGATCATCTGGTACAGAACTCATAAAACTCCCTCGTAAACTCGATGTCCCTATCGATCGTTCAGGAGGTGATGCTTCATCCCTGAAACAATTACTACATTCCGGTTCTGTGCAAATAGGGTGCCGACTATGAGGAGATGACCCCCGCCGCTCAAGAGGTGTTACATATCAAGACATTGGCGGGGGATGTTTAAATAACGTATTCGTAAAGTGTCGTATCAATCGTCACCTGCGGGAGAGAGGTGACGATTTTAACTGTGGGCGCTCATTAAAGTACTAATGAAGCGAAGACCGCGAATATTCTCGAAGATAATCTTGATAACGACCGAAAGCGGCACGGCTAAAAACATCCCTACAATCCCCCACAACCAGCCCAAGAACAGCAGGGAAAAGATCACCACCAGCGGGCTTAAATTCAAACGGCGGCCCACCACCCGGGGGTCTACAAAATTGCCCATAATAAACTGGATCAGGATCAGCAATGTGGCCACGCTGATGATTGTGACATAACTATCGAACTGGATGAAGGTGATGGTTAAGGGCAGAATTGTCGCGATAACCGATCCGATGCTGGGAATAAAATTAAGCAGAAAAGTCAGGATGCCCCAGATCATGGCAAACTCTACCTCGAAGATCAGCAAGACCGCGGTGGTAATCCCGGCGGTGATCAGGCTGATGACCGTTTTGGCAATTATATATTTCTGCACCTGGAGGTTGATAGCCTGGTAAATCCCCACAATGCGCCGGGAGGTTTCCCCGCTGAAGGCGTTTTCTAATTTATTAACCAGGGTGTTCCGGCCCATCAGGATAAAAAGCAGGAAGAGCAATACCAAAACAGTGTTGGAAAGGAATTTTGTTAGCGAACTCAGGGTCGCGGTAATCAGCCCGGCGATGGATAAGTTATCTAAGGCCGCCAACAGATGTAGTTGCCGTACATCTTGCAGGGGCTGGGAAAAAACCTCCGGCGGTACATCCAAATGTTGGATTATCTGGCTCCAGAGCAGGTTAAAGCGGGTCTCGTACTTGGGAAATTCTTTGGCAAAAGATTGGATGCTTTCATTGATCAAAATCCCCAGCAGCCCGAACAGCAGGAAGGTTAACAACAAGGCCAGAAGAATGGCGATTGCCGCCGGAATACGCCGCTTTTCGAAGAAATCGATGAAGGGATTGAGAATGTAGCTGATGAATACTGCCAGGGCAAAAGGCAGTACAATGGCGCGGGTCTGGTGCAGAAGCAGCCCCAGGGCAATCGCGGTAATAATGCCCAGCAGGGCAATGATCACCCGAAGTTCTGCCGTGGGCGGTCCCACTTGTTGGGGTTGAGGGTTCTGCTGCATTGTTTAATGCGCCTCCAACCAGTTTTTTCCCACGCCGATATCGACCCGGATGGGTACGCTTAGCTCCAGGGCGTTCTCCATCTCTTTTTTGACCAGCGCTTTTACGGTTTCCAACTCCTGTTCCGGTACGTCGAAGACCAGTTCATCATGTACTTGCAGAATCATCTTGGCGTCTAATTTTTCCGATTGAATACGGCGGTGTATCTGGATCATGGCTAATTTAATCAAATCGGCTGCGGAGCCCTGGATCGTTGTGTTGACGGCAATCCGCTCGGCATTTTCGCGTATGTTGCGGTTATCGCTAAGGATTTCCGGGATATAACGGCGTCGTTTCAGAATCGTGGTAACGTACTTATGTTCCCGTGCAAAAGCAATGGTCTTCATCATGTACTCGTTTACCCCCGGGAAGCGGATAAAATAGTTGCGGATAATTTCTTCTGCCTCGCCGGGGCTGATATCCAGCCGGCTGGCTAAACCATACGATGAAATTCCGTAAATGATTCCGAAATTAATGGCCTTGGCTTTGCGCCGCTGTTCCGGGGTAACCTGGTCGATACTCTCCAGGTTGAAGATGGCCGCGGCGGTGCTGCTGTGGATATCCTCGCCATGCTCGAAGGCCTGCTTGAGAGCCTGATCTCCGGACATGTGCGCCATCACCCGCAACTCGATCTGGGAATAATCGGCGGAGAGGATCAGGTGCTCTTTGCTCCAGGGGATGAAGGCTTTGCGGATTTCCCGTCCCTTTTCTCCCCGGATGGGGATATTCTGCAGATTGGGATCGCTGCTGGAGAGCCGCCCGGTGGCGGCCACGGTCTGGTTAAAGGAAGTGTGCACCCGGCCGGTGCGGGGGCTGATCAAGGCCGGCAGCGCCTCGACATAGGTGGAGCGTAACTTGGTCAGTTTGCGGTATTCTAAGATTTTTTCCACCACCGGGTGTTTGCTGTAGCGCATCAGCACCGCTTCCGAGGTAGAGTATTGGCCGGTGGGGGTGCGTTTGGGCCGGCGACCGCCCAAATCTTTGTGGATCTCCAATTTATCAAAAAGAATTACCCCCAACTGTTGCGGAGAGTTCAGGTTAAACTCCTCGCCGGCGATGTCAAAAACTTCCTGCTTCAGCGCGTCTGCCTCCCGGGCCAAATTCCGGGACATCTGTTTCAGAAACTCCACATCCAGGCCCACGCCGGTTTTTTCCATCTCCAAAAGTACTTCTACTAAGGGCATCTCCACGGTGCGGAACAATTCTTCCGTCTCGCTCTCTTTTAATTTTTTTTCCAGCACCAGCTTCAGTTGCAGGGTGATGTCGGCGTCTTCGCAGGCGTAGGGGGAGACCTGCTCCACCGGCACATCCCGCATGGATTTTTGTTTCTTGCCCTTTTTCCCGATCAGCGTTTCGATGGATATCATTTTATAATTCAAATATTTCTCCGCCAGGGCGTCCAAATTGTTTTGGCGTCCTCCCGGGGTAAGCAGGTAGCCGGCGATCATGGTGTCAAAATCGATGCCTTCTACCCGGAGGCCGTGCTGCCAGAGCATCAGCGCATCAAATTTAATATTCTGGGCCCCTTTCTTGATGGCCGGGTTTTCGAACACCGGTTTCAGCGCCGCCCAGACTTTTTCGGCAGGAATGGGTTGCCCATCCACACCCACCGGAATATAGCAGCCCTGGTGGGGTTTCCAGGAAAAGGCCACCCCAATCACCTCGGAGTTGAAGGCCGCCAGACCGGTGGTTTCGGTGTCGAATACCAGAAAAGGTTGCTGCCGGAGTTCTGCGATGACCTCGTTCAGGGTTGTCTCCGAGGTGATCAGGCGATAGTCTTGATCCTCCCGGTCATACTGCCGTTGAGGCGCGCCCAGGTAGGCGCTGTCGTCCCCGGCAATGCGGGGGATCAGAGATTTGAACTCCAGTTCCTCAAACAGGCGGATCAGTTTTTCCTTCCGGATCGGCCCGGCTTTGAGTTCTTCCAGATTGATGTCCAGGGGAACGTTGGTGTCGATAGTGACCAGCCGGCGGGATAGCTCCGCCAGTTCCCGGTTCTCCTCCAGGCTGGCCCGGATCGCTTTTTTGCTGATCTTGTCCAGGTTTTGGTAAATTCCTTCCAGCGAACCAAACTCGGCCAGGAGGCTTTTGGCAGTCTTCTCGCCCACGCGGGGAACGCCGGGCACATTGTCGCTGGCATCGCCCATCAGGGCCAGGTAATCGATGATCTGCTCCGGGCGCAGGCCGTGCTTTTCCATCAGCGCCTTTTCATCAAAGACCACCACCGAATCCCCGGAGCGCATGCTGTACATCTTAATTTTGGGAGAGATCAACTGCATCATATCTTTGTCGGAGGTGGCCATGTATACCTCGATACCTTGCGCTTCGGCTCGCCGGGCCAGGGTGCCGATGATGTCATCGGCTTCATAGCCGTCGAGTTCCAGGGTGGGCACGTTGAAGGCCTCGATCATTTCCAGTAGGCGGGGGTATTGCGCCGCCATTTCTTCGGGCATTTTTTCCCGGGTGGCTTTGTAGGGTTCGTACATCTTGTGCCGGAAGGTCGGTTCTTTGGTGTCAAACACCACCGCGATGTAGTCCGGCTTCTCCTCCTGCAGGATTTTGAGCATGTAGAGCGCCGCGCCAAAACAGGCGCTGGTGTTCTCGCCCTTCGAGGAGATCATCGGGTTGCGGATAAAGGCGTAATAGGAGCGGTAGTACAGCGCAGAACCGTCGATTAAAAAAAGTTTTTTGTCAGCCATTGGGTATCCTGGATTAATCGATGCGTTTAAGTCCATCCGGGGAATTAACTTCCGGAGCCGGCCTCCCCGCGTTGCTCCAGCCGCTTCCGGTACTTTTGGAGCGCTTGCTGCAAAACCTGTTCTAAATCCACCCCGGTTTGATTTGCCAGGCAGATCAGGGCAAAATAGACGTCGCCCAACTCTCCGCGCCAGTCGGAGCCAGGCTCGGTAGTGCGACGGCCATACTGGGTTGCCTTGAGCCATTCTTTCGATAATTCACCCACCTCGGAAACCAAATCCAACAGCCGCTCGGCCGTTTCCATTTCCAGCGAGTGTTCGTTTACAAATGCGGCTACTTGAGATTGATGGTTTTTGCACATGATTTCTTAGTGTTTTGCTCCAGTTGGGATCAATATTTCGCTCTAATTTTAATCTCCCGAATATAGCAATCAAATACAATTTTTTTGAGCTTTTAAGTTAAAAATACTCCCGGAACCGCTCCGGTTCCCGGGTAAGCCGCGCTTTGACGGAATTCTTCTGTGAATCAGCTTGCCCTTAATTTAAGCGGCTGTATATGTGACAGTTGAGTTCTCCTTTACCCGGGGATGAAGGAATTATATGTCATTACAAAAACATCCGGGTCGTTACTCATCATTTAAAAAACGGTTTATTGCTTCCCAATATGAAGCGGACAATTGTATGTCATTATGCCCGGCATTTTTGATCAAAACCGGTTTACAGTTCTTGCCCAGCTTATCGATTAAAGCCTGAGTGCTTTCGGAAGGGATTACTTCATCATTTTCTGCTGCTAAAACCAATACCGGAACATGCAGGTTCTCTGCGTATTTCATGGAATCGAAGGGATGCTTCAGCAGTAATTCTGCCGGTAAAAAAGGGAAGAACTTTTTTGCCAGGTTTTTGATGCTGTCATAAGGCGTAACAAGAATTATTCCATCTACCGGTCTTTTGCTTGCTAGGTATAACGCTATTCCGCTCCCTAAGCTTCTGCCAAAAACTATGGTTTTCTTTATTCTCGGTTCCGATTTATTCAACATATAATCATAAACATATAATGCGTCAGAGAACAGTTCCTTCTGACCCGGAGAGCCGTCGCTTTTGCCATAGCCCCGGTAATTAAGAAGGAGAACAGAGTAATCTTTCCATGCTTGGAAATCATCCAGATTCCAGGAGACCTCTTCGGCATTCCCGCCATAATATAAAATCAGGTTGGGTTGATCCGGATTTAATAACCAGCCGTGCAGGTTTATGTCTTTATGGTTTATGGTGATTTCATCTTTCTCATATTCTTTTAGGTCAGAACCGGACTGGGTTAGTTTGGCCGGGAAGAAAAGAAGTTTGTCTTGAAAAAAATATATCAAGGCGCATATCAAAACGTATAGCGAAAGGATGATCATTAAAAAAGAAATGGTTGTTTCCTTCATAGCAGACCTGATTTATTTTGAATATCATTCATCTTAATTCTTCCAATTCCCTGTTTTTCCGATAATACCCGGTTTCCTGAACCAACCGTTCTGCTGCTATAAAATGTTTGGAAAACCTGGTATACAATACAAGATCGCCAAACAGTTAAAGATTACCAAACCATAAATATTGCGCTGAATTGGAGTTCCCCAAGAAAAGTGGACAGTTAGTTAAGTTGCATTTTCAAGTTTTTCGAACACAGCAGGGGCAACATAGCCAATTGCCGAATGCCTTCTGATGCGATTATAGAAAGATTCAATGTAATAAAAAAGTGCTCTTTTAGCTTCGCTCTTGTTTTTGAATGGTTCGATGAA
>JAJRYW010000117.1 GCA_024275555.1 Calditrichota bacterium
CCTCACGAAGATCAAGTGATTGACCGGGACGCGGTGGTGGTTTCCGGCCGGGAGCAGGCGGGGGCGGTGCTGATTGCCAAACTGACCATGGGAGCACTGGCCTGGGGAGATGTCTGGTTTGGCGGCAAAACCCGCAATCCCTGGAATCCGGAGCAGGGCTCCAGCGGATCGTCAGCCGGCTCCGCCGCGGCTGCATCCGCCGGCCTGGTTCCCTTTGCCATCGGCACGGAAACCTGGGGATCGATTGTCTCTCCGGCCAGCCGCTGCGGCGTGACCGGCCTGCGGCCCACTTACGGGCGGGTGAGCCGTTCCGGGGCAATGGCCCTGAGCTGGTCGATGGACAAAATCGGCCCGATCTGCCGCTCCGTGGAAGATTGCGCCATTGTCTTCAACGCCATTTACGGGCCGGATGGGGAAGACCCGACCCTCTATGACGCCCCCTTTAATTATTCGCCGGATGCGGATATCTCATCTTTGAAGATCGGCTACCTGAAGAGTGCTTTCGAGCAAGATAGCAGCCATCGCGCCCAAAATGAGACCGTGCTGGAAGTCTTTCGCAGCGCGGGCGTCAGCCTTATTCCAATCGACCTGCCCGATGATCTGCCCGTCTACGATATCGCCTTTATCCTCGGCGCGGAAGCCGCCGCCGCGTTTGACGAGCTCACCCGCTCCAACCGCGATGATCTGCTGGTTCGCCAGATTCGCAACGCCTGGCCCAATGTGTTCCGGCAGTCGCGCTTTATCCCGGCGGTGGAGTACATCAACGCCAACCGGGTGCGCACCCTGTGGATCGAGCGTATGGCCGAGCTGATGCGGCAGGTGGACGTCTACATCGCTCCTTCCTTTGGAACCAATCTGCTGCTCACCAACCTGACCGGCCACCCCTGCGTAGTGGTTCCCAGCGGTTTTGATGAAAACGGTGCGCCGACCAGCATCAGTTTTATGGGTAAATTATTTGATGAGGCAAATGTGCTGCGCGTGGCCGGGTTTTACCAGGAGGCTACCGGCCATCACCTGGAACATCCCACCCTGCAATGAGGAACGTTTTGATATGAACCGGAAAATGATCCGGCTTGCCTGGTTGATTGCGGCAGCGGCAGCTGTGCTGGCCGGTTGCCGGTCTCAGCTGGAGCCTGTTCAGCCGCCTCCTTTCCGGGTGGAATGGCTGCCTATCCCGCATTGGGCGGAGGGCGCGGTAATCTACCGGGTTCCGGGCAATTGGATATCCGGCCTCCCCGGTAAAACTCAGAGCTGGAACTGGACAGCGCACCTGGAAGACCTGGGCGTTGATGCTCTATTGATCGGGCCGGCGGCAAGGATATCCGCCCGGCAAGTGAACCGTTTTTCGGCAATCCTGAAGCGGTCGGGTGTGCGCGTGCTGGCCGCGGTAGCTCCCGGTGTTTCCCCCGCGATGGTCGATTCGCTGGATGTCGACGGCCTGCTGCTCCGCCGCGCCGATTCGTCCCTGATTGTCATCGCCGGGGAGTGGCAGGCAGGCGCCCAGCGGCAGCGGATGCTCTTTACCGATTCGCTGCCGCACTTCGATGTCCCGCTTCCCTTGCACGGCGTCGTTGATAGGCGTTTTTACCGGGAGTTGCTCCGGGTGCGCCAATCGCAAATCCGCACTTCTAAAGTGGTGGAAGCCGTTTTAGCCCCGGCCGATTCCCTGGTTCCGGCCGGGCGGGCGCTGCTCTCCCTGCGCCCGCCCGGCGCTCCCGGGCCGCTCCGCCGTTTTGGCGCCCCGGCCCTGCGAGGCTACCTGCGCTTCTGGGCCGCGCTGCCGGGATTCCTGCTGATCGAGGCGGGCCAGGAGTATGGATTAGATTCGCTCCGCGCAGCGGATTTCTTCCCGGGGAGATTCACGCAGTCCGGAGACAGCGCCCTTTACCGGGAATACCGGCAGTTGTTTCGCTTGCGCAATTCTGTTGCGGCGCTGCGGCGGGGACAGGGCGCCCCGGTGCAGACCAGCATGATCGACGGCGCAGCCAGTTCGTTCTTGCGTTTTGATGATACCGGCGTGGTGTTGGTCGTCGCCAACCTGCGCAGGGAACCGGCTAAGATGGTGCTGCTGACCCTTAGCCCGGAGCAGCGGCAACTCTGCACCGGCCGGCGGTTCCGGAATTTTGCGGATCACACCGCTACTCGTCTCCCGGGGGATTTCTTTTTCCGGGAGATTGCGCCCTTCACCAGTGTGATTTATCTTAGCGAGCAGACATCCAGCAAGGGAGAGTTATGACAGAGCAGCAGGACGGCGCGCGTCGGTGGATTGTCCCGGGAATCCTGGGGTTTTTATTCTTGCTGGCCGTGCTCAGCTTCTTCGGCAAAGATGAAAACCTGACCCCGGAAAAAACCGAGCCGGTCTTAATCCGCTTCGAAATTAAGGAGTTTGAACAGGCCTTTAACAGCCAGAACCTGGAAAAGGTGCTGACATTTTACAGCGACGATTTTATCGAGGTTTATCCCGGTCAGCCGGACGAGGTGGGGCTGGAGGCGGTTCGGAACCGCTATCAGCACTTGTTCTCCCGCTACGAATTGGTCCTGGCCGATTCGATCGAGGAGATTCTGGTGGAGGGCGACCTGGCCGCGGTGAGAGTTACCTGGATTGTTGCTCACCTGGCCCCGGGGGAAGGCCGGGGGAGAGTCTACAGCCGCGAACGCGCCCTGGAAATTTGGGAGCGAGCTACCGGCGGGCGATGGAAAATTAAACGCCGCTACCGGTTTCCGGATTAGTGCGTTGCTCTGCCCGCGAATTCCACGAATTGGCGCGAATTTAAAAAGAGCGCCATTCATTTTTGTCCACGAATTCCACGAATTGGCGCGAATTTAAAAAGAGCGCCATTCATTTTTATCCACGAATTCCACGAATTGGCACGAATTAAAAGAACGCCATTCATTTTTGTCCACGAATTCCACGAATTGGCACGAATTTAAAAAGAGCGCCATTCATTTTTATCCACGAATTCCACGAATTGGCACGAATTAAAAGAACGCCATTCATTTTTGTTCACGAAATAATGGAATGTTGGAGTGCTGGAATAGAAAAATACCCGACCACTCACCACTCACCACTCACCACTCACCACTCACCACAAGATGTCCTCAGGGATTATAGCGGATAATTTCCACCTTTTCCAGGGTCATCAAACTGCCGCAGCCAACTTCCTGGAGCATCGATTCGATTTCGCTGATGGCCTGCTGAATGCGCTCATCGGTATCCACCACTTCGATTAAAAGAGGCATATCTTCCGAGAGGCGCAGCAGACGGGCGGTATGGAGCCGGCTGCCCGCGCCGAATCCCTCGATGCCTCTTACCACGGTCGCCCCGGCCAATCCGATTTCCCGGAGGCGCAGCACAATCGCTTCACAGAGCGGCTGGCCTTTGTAGCGATCTCCCTCCCCGATATACACTCTCAGCAACTTACCGACGCCTTTGATCTCCATGACCGATTCCTCTTAAATAGTTTGCTTAAATGAGTTTGCCGGTGATGCTTCCCAGGTATACCGCCATTAATCCTATGCTGACGCTGACAGCCAGGTTAGCAATCGCTTTGACCAGCGAGCCGGCGTTTATCAGCATCATGGTTTCGTAGGTAAAAGTAGAAAAGGTGGTAAATGCTCCCAGGATGCCGATTGTTGCCGCAATTTTTAAGGTGGGGTGGACCAAAATACGCCCTGATATTGTCATCATCAGGCCAAGTAAAAACGAGCCCACCAGGTTGACTACCAGGGTGCCTACCGGAAAATCGCCCCGGGAATATTGATAGACCAGGCCGGAAATCCAGTAGCGGAGAATTGCCCCGGCAAATCCACCCAGGCCGATTGCCAGTAATTTAATCATTCCAAAAAGTCCCTTTCAAAAAAAGCTATCGTAACCATCGCGCATATACAACTTCCTTTGTAGAAGGTTCTACTACCCGCAGCAGGATGCGCCCATTCGTTAACAGATCAACCGCCATAAATCCGGTGCCGGCGTGTGCAAAAAGAGTGTCGTCGCCGCTGCCGACTTCGTTTAATTTTTTTACGGCCCCGGCCCCGCTCACCAGGATGTATTCCGCAAAAGGATGGTTGGTAAGCACCTGCAGATTGTGATCATGCCCGGCGGCGATCAGCAGCGGTTTTTCCTGTTTAACGGCTTCCTTGAGCTCCTCCAGGTAGGCCCGGTAGCGTTGGCCGCGGAGGTCTGCATCATTATTAATAATGTGCCCGCGGAAGAGCGGGTAGAGAGAGCCGATAAGCGGCAGGGGAATCCACAGATGAGGAGACAACTCGCGCAGCGGGAAAAGATGGTCCCTCCAGGAGAAAAATCCCCCATGCGGCCCGTGGCTGGCCGGGCCGTGATGGGCCAGCACCAGCGTCGAGGAAGCGTTGGCGGGGGTAATGAGTTGATCCAACTGCTCCGAAAACGAAGCGCTGTCGCTGCCCGGGCAATCCCGCTCCGGCAGCAACCCTTGTTTGATGCGGGTATAGCTGTCGATGATAATCAAATTCAATCCGTTTAAATCGACCGAAACAGGGCCGGAGCAGCCCGGCTGGGGCAAAAGCTGCACAGCGGCGCCTTGCTGACTGAGAAAACGCTCCTGCGCCAGCAATCGCTGTAGCCCTTTCTCCCCGCCGCGCCCCCAGTCGTGGTTGCCGGGAACGAAAATGCCCCGGGCCCCGCTGTTCAGCACCACATTGCTCTGGGCTTGCAGGCGTTTTGCCAACCGGGAGTGTTCCGGGTCGCCCTCCGGTGTTAAGCCGTAGGGATAGATGTTATCCCCTAAAAATACCACAGTGGTGTGTTCCGGCGTTTGGGAAGCCCACTCCTGCAACTTTTGCAGCACCGGTTCGTTTGGTTGGGGGAGCCCGGCGTCGCCAATAAGCAGCACCCGCTGTTTGATTTGATCGAGCGGCAGGCGGGTTGGGGCGTCGCCTGGCTGGCCCGGCGCAATAAAGGGCTGGCGGTGACTGCACCCCGTCGCCACAAAAACCAGCAAAAGTAGCAACACAAGGTAATGATTTAATCGGAAGGGATTGCCCCGCTGCGGGAACAATGGATGACTATTCATAACTCTCCTTGAAATTAAACAGGAAAATCCTGTATATTAACAGCTTACTCAAATAAAGTTAACCAATTTCCACACTTATGCCAGCGATGCGAAAAAAAAATTTTACTCCGGCCCGGCGATTTTTACAGGGGATACTCCTGGCGGCAATTTTCCCACTCTTCATAGCGGCGCAACCTGATCAGACGCCGGTATACACATTTAAAGTGATTCAGCGCTACCCGCATGACGGCAATGCTTTTACCCAGGGCCTGGTTTACCACGACGGCTACCTCTACGAGGGAACCGGGCGGCGGGGGCAATCGACCCTGCGGAAAGTGGATATAAAAACCGGAACGGTGCTGCAATTGCATGAACTGGCGCCCCGCTATTTTGGCGAAGGCGTGTGTATCTTCGGAGACCGGATCATCCAGCTCACCTGGGAATCGCAAACCGGTTTTGTGTACGACCTGAGCACCTTTACCCAACTGGAGGAGTTCTATTATCCCAACCAGGGCTGGGGGATTACCAGCGACGGCCAACAGCTTATCTGCAGCGACGGCACCGCCAATCTCTACTTTTGGGACCCGGGGACGTTCGCCGAAATCGGCCGGGTGGAAGTGCGCGACCATCGCGGCCCGGTGGATCGTTTGAATGAACTGGAGTACATCAACGGCGAGGTCTACGCCAATATTTTCGGCAGCGATCTCATCGCCCGGATTGATCCCAAAACCGGGATGGTGAAAAGTTATCTTGATTTGAGCGGCTTGTTGCCCGGGCGCGGGCGAGGCGGCGAAGATGTGCTCAATGGCATTGCATATGACGCCGAGCGGAAACGGCTCTTTGTTACCGGGAAACTCTGGCCGGCCTTGTTTGAAATTGAAGTCATCGGCCCGAATGAATAACGCCGTGTGAATTACTACACAGGCGCTTTTTTTAGAAGCCGTGGATTTACACTTTGGATATTGCTTTGCCTGGGAGCGGACGGCATTAACCACTACCAAGCTGACCATTATTTAAAAAAACCAGGGTAAATATTTACAACCCGCCTAAATATGGAGATGAAAAGTATGCCCCGAATTCTGCTGCTGTTGTGGATTGGTTTATGGCTCCAGTTCCCGGCGCTGGGCCAGGAGAAAAAGCCGCTGGATCACGACGTCTACGACCTCTGGAACAAAGTTTATAAGAAGCAGATTTCCCCGGATGGGCAGTGGATATTCTACCGGGTCGGCCCGGAAAACCTGGATAAAGAGTTGCGTCTGCGGGGAAGCGACGGGACCGGCTTTGCCCGTTTCCCCAGGGGGAAAGAGGCCCTTTTCAGCGCGGATTCCCGCTATATTGTGTTTAAAATAGAAGCGCCCCAAGATTCTATTCGCGCCGCTAAAAAAGCCGGGAAGAAAAAAGACGACCTGCCCAAAGACTCCCTGGGAATTGCCCGATTGGGTACCAAGGTGCTCTTTAAGACCGCTCACCTGAAATCCTTCCAACTGCCCAAAAAGGCCGGCGCCTGGGCGGCTTATCTGCTGGATGAAAAATATCCGGCCGACAGCAGCGCTCAAAAAGAGAAACCGGGAAAGTCCCGCAAGAAAAAGTCGGACGGCTTTCCCCTGGTGCTGCGGGAGATGAACACCGGAGAAGAGCGCCGTTTTGAGCATGTTACCGAGTATACATTTTCGGAGAACGGGCAGTGGCTGGCCTATTGCGCCTCCAGCAAAGACAGCAGCGCCGACGGAATCTTTGCCGTCCTCGCCGAAACCGGGGAGACCATTCCGCTGTTAACCGGGCCGGGCGTCTACCAAAAACCGGTGTTCGATAAGGCCGGCAAACAGTTGGCCTTTCTCAGTAATACGGCCACGTACAAAGATTCCACCTCCGAGTTTTACCTCTATTACTGGGAAATCTCCGCTCCCCGGGCTGCGCTTTTAGCGAAGAGCGGAACCCCTGGTCTGGCAAAAGACTGGGTAGTGAGTGAACATGCGAAACTCTATTTTTCCGAAAACGGGAAGCGGCTCTTCTTTGGCAGCGCTCCTCGCCCGGAACCAGAGCCCGGGGAAGAAGAATTGGAAGACGAGAAGGTGGTAGTGGATATCTGGAACTGGAAAGACCCCTACTTGCAGCCGATGCAAAAGAAACGCCTGGAAAAGGAAAAAAAACGCAGCTACCTGGCTATGATCGATCTGAAAAAGAAACGTCTCTACCAGTTGGGATATCCGGATTTGCCGGATGTGACCGCAGCAGACAAAGGCAACGCCGACCTGGCCCTGGGGCTCTCCGACCTGCCTTATCGCCAATTAATTTCCTGGGATTACCCCCCTTATTACGATGTCTATCTGCTCAACCTGAAAAAATACTCCCGGCAAAAGGTGGTTGAAAAACTTCAGTACAAAGCCCGGATTTCCCCCCTGGGAAATTACCTGTATTGGTGGGACCGGGCTCAGCAGGCCTGGCTGGTTTATTCGGCTAAAACCGGGCAGACGGTCAACGTCAGCGCGGATATTCCCACGCCGCTGCAGAATGAGGATCACGATTGGCCGTTTAAGCCGGACCCCTATGGCGCGGCCGGCTGGACACAGGGCGACCGGCTGCTGCTGATCTACGACCGTCATGATATCTGGGCGGTTGATCCGGCCGGAAAGCAGCCGGCCTGGTGTCTCACCGACAGCGCAGGGCGGAAAGAGAATTTGCGCCTGCGTTATATCCACCTGGACCCGGAGCATCCCGGCATTCCCGAAGACCGGCCCCTGCTGCTCTCCGCTTTTCATTACCAAAACAAGCAGGCCGGATTTTACCGGGATGCCGTCGATCCGGAAGTGCGGCCGGAACACCTGCTGTTGGACGCCCATCGTTATTCCCGGCCGAAAAAAGCGCGCTTTGCGGATCGTCTGTTCTTCTCGCGGGAAAGTTTTCAGGAGTTCCCGGATTTGTGGGTCAGCAGCCTGCGCGTCTCGGATATGAAAAAGCTCACCGACATCAACCCCCAGCAAAAGGATTACCTGTGGGGCAGTGCGGAGTTGCTGGAGTTTACCTCGCTGGACGGCCAGCCGCTGCAAGGGATTCTCTACAAACCGGAAAATTTCGATCCCACCCAAAAATACCCGCTGATGGTCTATTTTTATGAAAGAAATTCGGATCACCTTTACCGGCATTGGGCGCCGGCGCCACACCGAAGTATCATCAATTTTACTTTTTACGTCAGCCGGGGCTACCTGGTGTTTGTGCCGGATATCCCCTACAAAATCGGTTATCCCGGGCAAAGCGCCTTTAATGCGGTCATGCCGGGGGTAACGCACTTGCTCGACCAGGGTTTTGTCGACCGGGAGCAGATCGGGGTGCAGGGGCATAGTTGGGGCGGCTACCAGATCGCCTACCTGGTAACGTGCACCAACCTGTTCCGGGCCGCCGAGGCCGGTGCGCCGGTTTCCAATATGTTTTCCGCCTACGGAGGCATCCGCTGGCGCAGCGGGATGAGCCGCATGTTCCAGTATGAGCGCACCCAAAGCCGCATCGGGGGTTCGATTTGGGAATACCCGCTGCGCTACCTCGAAAACTCCCCCATTTTTTGGGTGGATAAAATCGAGACGCCGCTGTTGATTCTGCACAATGATCACGACGGGGCGGTGCCGTGGTACCAGGGCATCGAATTGTTTGCCGCTTTGCGCCGCCTGGGAAAACCGGCCTGGCTGATCAATTACAACGATGAACCCCATTGGCCGGTCAAATTCCAGAATAAAAAGGATTGGGCGATGCGCCTGCAAACCTATTTCGATCATTTCCTGAAGGACGCCCCGGCCCCGGTGTGGATGGAGGAGGGCGTCCCGGCAATTAAAAAGGGAAAAACGCTGGGACTGGAACCGGCGGGCACGTCAACCGATTAAATCGATAAACAAAGGAGAGGCGAGATGGCCGACGAGAGCATTTTCAGCAAGATCATCCGCAAAGAAATTCCGGCGGAGATTGTCTACCAGGACGACCTGGTCACGGCGTTCCGGGATATTCATCCCCTGGCGCCCACCCACATTCTGATTGTGCCCAACAAAGAAATCGCTACGGTAAACGATACAACCGAGGCGGATGAGGCCGCGCTGGGGCGTATGTTTACCGTTGCCGCTAAGATTGCCCGCCAGGAAGGCGTCGCGGAATCCGGCTACCGTCTGATTGTCAATTGCGGGAAGCACGGCGGGCAGGAAGTGATGCACATCCACATGCACCTGTTAGGCGGCAAGGCACTGGGGCCGATGCTCTCCCGGAAATAACAGAGCGCACCTCGATCTCCAGGTGGGCGTCGTTTAAAATTTGCCGCCAAGTGGCCAGGGCCGTGAAGAAGTAAAGTTTTCTAATGAAGTGATGACAGATTTATTAGACCTTATTACCTTTTAAAGAGCTGTAATTATTAACTTTAAAAAACCACTGTCATTTCGAACTCCAGGGACGGAGAGAGAAATCTGTGTGTATTCGATATTAAATTTGCTGAAATAATCGTAAATAGAAATAAAGTTTTGAGTGTTAACAGATTTCTCTCTTCGTTCGAAATGACATAAGTTCTGTAAACATATGAACTTAATTTGTTATAAGTTTTATTACCAAAGGAAGTGGGTTGTTTATGAAAACATTTTTAGTTGCCGTTTTTTTAGTGCTGGTGATTGCAGCGGGCGGATATTGGCTATTTACCTCGCAGGTAAATTACCTGCCGGAGTGGTACACCGAGGGAGAGTCTCAAAACGAAGCGTCGCCCCCGCCGGCGTCGCCGGATATTGAACAGCCCTCGCCGTCGCCGGCAACTCCGCCGCAAGAGCCGGCCCCGGTAGTCGCGCCAAAACAGAACTCGGCCCCGGCAGCAAAGCTAACCACACCCGCTCCTGCGCCGGCCCGGGATATCGAGGATGTTCATACTCAACTGAAACAAGGGGATGAGGTGTCGCTCTCCCCGGCCGAACTGAACACCATGATTCAGCAAGCAGTCAGCTCCCACCCGGAACTGCAAGGGGAATATATCCGGGCAATTCACACCGAGATTGAAGGGGATCGGCTCCGCATTGAATCGGTTGTCGCCATCGAGGAGATTCCCTGGGAGCAACTGCCCTCCTCGGTGCGGGCCATGCGCGGGCTGATCAGCGCATTCAGCAAAAATGATCAATCCGAACTCTACCTGGCCGTGGAAGGCAAACCGCTGGTGCGGGACAATCGTCTCTTTTTTGACCAGCAGGCCAAGCTGATCATCGGGAAAATCTCTTACCCGCTGAGCAGCCTGGCGGAAAATTTTCCCCTGGGAAAACGCCTGCTGGAAGGGATTCGCATCAGCGATTACCCGGTCTCCGAAGTGCAGATTCGAGACGGGCGGCTGATCCTGCGCCGGTAGCACTCCTCAAAATCTGTCCGGGCAACTATTTCCACAAACATCAGTAACACAACATGTGATACATGACACAAAATTGACTGGTGGGAAGGGAAATATGTCTGCTGCTATCTTATCAAACAACCTGTTTACCCCTGCTCCGGTCGAGCGGGGGAACCGGATTCTCATAGATCGAGGTGTGGAGGAATATTATGAACGCCATCACCAGTCAAATAGATTCTTCGGAACGTCCGCGGGTGGTCGTCATAGGCGGCGGATTCGGCGGACTTCATGCGGCCCGCCAATTGGGAAACCGGCCGGTAAACGTCACCCTGATCGACCGGCGCAATTTTCATCTCTTCCAGCCGCTTTTGTACCAGGTTGCCACCGGGGGGCTTTCCCCGGGGGATATTGCTTCCCCGTTGCGGGCAGTGCTGCACAGATTCGGTAATATCAACGTGGTACAGGCGACCGTTACCGGTTTTGATCCGGCCCGGCAGGTTGTAAAGACGGATAAGCGGGATTTCCCCTACGATTACCTGGTTGTCGCAGTCGGAGCGGAAAACAGTTATTTTGGAAACGAGCAATGGGGCGCTGCTGCCCCGGCGCTGAAATCCGTTGAAGACGCCCTGGCGATCCGCCAGCGGATATTCAGCGCCTTTGAGCAAGCCGAACTATGCGATGACCCGCAAAAAAGGAAGGTGCTGCAAACCTTTGTGGTTATCGGCGGCGGGCCCACCGGGGTGGAATTGGCCGGCGCCTTGACCGAATTAGTGCGGGAAACGTTGGCAGATGATTTCCGGTCGATTGATCCCCGTGAATCGCGAATTGTGCTCCTGGAAGGGGGAGCGCGGTTGCTGCCCTCTTTCCCGGAATCGCTCTCCGAAAAAGCGACCCGGCGGCTGCACAAAATGGGAGTGGAAATTCTTACCCGCGCCCTGGTCGTTAATATACACGGTTCGGTTGTGAGATTCCGTCGCGCCGGGCAGGAAAGCAGTTTGGAAGCCGCTGCCGTGCTTTGGACCGCCGGGGTTAAAGCTTCTCCCTTAGCTGAATTGCTGGCCTCCGCTGCCGGCGCTCGAACCGATAAATCCGGCCGGGTAATTGTAGGCCCCGACCTGACCCTGCCCGGTTTTCCCAATATTTACCTGGTCGGCGACATGGCACATTTCTCACATGGCTTGCCGGAACCCCTGCCGGGTGTGGCGCCGGTCGCCATGCAACAGGGGCGCTATGCCGCCCGGGCAATTTTAAGGCGGCTTAAAGGCAAATCCGTTTCTCCTTTCCGATACGTTTACAAAGGCAACTTAGCGGTCATCGGCCGCAACCACGCTATCGCCGATTTTGGCGGTGTGCGCCTGTCCGGATTTCCGGCCTGGATACTGTGGGTGTTGGTGCACATCGCCTACCTGGTCGAGTTTGACAACCGGATGCTGGTGATGTTCCAATGGGCCTGGAATTACCTGACCCGGAAACGTGGAGCGCGGCTGATAATCGGCGTTGACCCCAAAAACAGCACCGACCCGCATTAAGAGAACCAAGCCCGCTCCGTTTGGTGGAAATGGGGAGACAACCGGGAAAGCCCGTTCCGGAATTTGTTGCGGGCACTCTTTTTTTTACCGCCGCGGCGCAGCAGGCCGGCCGCCGCCGAGAGCGCTTCAAACGGGCGTCTCTCAATGAAAGGTATCTAACTACACAGGTTATCTGGTAGACTGCTCTTTAAAAGAATCGTAACTATTCAGCCCACCAAACATGCGAAAAAGACACGAAAAGGATAATTTTACGACTAAAGTGTTTTTAATAAAATATGAATAACAACGGTAACTACTCAGGTCGGTTTGTTCATAGCCTAAGCGGCTGTATATATGACAGTTGAATCCCCCTCACCCCTTCCCCTCTCCCCCGGGGAGAGGGGCGACCGAAGCGCAAGCGAAGGACGGGGTGAGGGGAATTATACGCCATTGGCAATAACATCTGAGTAGTTACTAAATTTTATTTCCCAATCCGGTTCATCATGTGAATCCTGTCAAAAAAGAGACCTGAATAGTTACAAAGAATCTAAGCTTTTTCCGAGACTGCGCTCGCAAAAAGAGGCTTCTCCGAAGCCGTTGATTTACGATTTACGAATAGCGATTTACGCTTTGAAATTCAATCGTCATTCGGAAATCGTAAATCATTTTTTAAATCGACAAAAAATTGTCGATGTACGCGCCCTAAGCGCCTACGCTTCTTCCGAGACTTTGTTCAGAAGAAGCAGCTCCGTCGGAGCAGTTGCATAGGGACTATTTCAAACCCCACCCATACCCTCCCCTTGCTAAGGGGAGGGCTGGGGAGGGGTTACAATGTCCGGATTCCATATCGCAATCCCGGATGGCCGAAAGTCGATTTAGGCGCTCTTAGCGCCCAAGTACTTTCGCACATGCCGGTGTAAAAGTAAGCTGTCTGCGACAGAACAAATCGACAATCCCGGCAGGCCGGCTGTTGCAATTTCATTAGAAAACCGTTGAAACGGTTTCTATCTATCCGGATTTCTCATTAACACCGGGCTTCAAGCCCGGTGTTAATGAGAAAAAGCAGAATTTTTAGCCGTTTCAACGGCTTTCGAGCCATTTCCGAAAATTTGCAACAGTTTCCAGGCCGGGAGTCGATTAAGACCCCGAAAGGGGCTTGGACAAATCGGTTTGTTCACAGCCTAAGCAGTTGGATATATGACAGTTAAACTACCTCACCCCCTGAGGGAGAGAGGCGACCGAAGCGCAAGCGAAGGACGGGGTGAGGGGAATTATGTGTCATTGGCAATAACACCTGGGTGGTTACAAATTTTTAAAAAAGACTTTTTTTTGCCCGGTATATTTGATAAACTCATACTATATCAATTTAGTATAGTATTACTGGATGGGTATAGTAATGATCTTTTGTGTGAAACGTGAATACGATTACGCGATTCGCATTTGCGCTTATCTGGCCGGACACTATCAGGGAGGCCCGATTTCGCTTTCCAGAATATCCGCAAAACTCTTCATTACCAGGCCCTTTGCCACCAAGATTGTCTACCAGCTTAAAAGCGCTAAAATCGTCGACACAGCCCAGGGAAAACACGGCGGCGTCTTTTTAAATGTTCGCCCCCGGGACCTGACCTTATTTGAAATTCTGAAAGGGATGGGGTTGGGCGTTTCAATCTCCAAATGTATCGATAACCCCAAATTTTGTCCGCTTCCCCCCCCATGTAAACTTCATGCATTATTTATAGAAGAAGAAAACCGATTAATTGCCCTGTTTAAGAGCAAAACCATTAACGAGTTTGCTTTTACGGAAGAAGATTTTGATCCGGCAAAAACCGGAGCATAGCAGCACAGAATCTGCTTTATAGGCTGAATAATTCATCACGCTAAGACACCAAGAACGCAAAGGATTGATAAAAATGAAGTTAACAATTGTTACCTAAATATTGGTTTTAAAACGGAGTTTTTTAGGTCAGCAATTATAAGTAATTAATTCTTTGCGACTTAGCG
>JAJRYW010000118.1 GCA_024275555.1 Calditrichota bacterium
ATGAGCTGGTCGATGAAGTCGTCCTTTTTGCCCAACCTGCGGAGCGCCGCCCCGTGATGGGTCATTCAGTAGTGGCAGCGGTTGGCGCTGGAAACCACCACCGCGATCATTTCCCGCTGGGCGCGGCTGAGGCCGGAGCGGCCGCACATTAATGTTTTGTAGAGTTCATAGTGCCCGGAAAGCGAGGGTGGGTTAAGACTGTGGATTTTCAGGATATGATCCACGATCCCATGACGGGTCGTCAGCCGCGTATAGAGCTCTTTTAGTTTCCCTTCCGCTTGAGCTTCGGGAATCATTTTAATCCAGGCCATCTGTATTCCTCGGTTGTTATGCGATAAATGGACGTAAAAAATAGTCAATCATTTTCCGCGATACAATAAGCGAACTAACAGATCGCCAATTTGCTGCAAACTTTCCGGACTGCACTGGTCCGGCGTATCCCCGACGGTGTGCCAGGCCGGGTAGTCAAAATCGATCAAGTTTACCACCGGGACGCCCTGGCGCAGGAAGGGGATATGATCGTCCAGGATGGCTTCCCCGGGGGCGTCAATAAATGCACTCAGCTTTTGCGATTTGGCGATTTGCCAGATTTTGTCCTGAAGCGGGCGGGCGTGTTCGGCGGAAAACTGTTCCCGCTTGATGGTCAAATCTTTATCGCCGATCATATCCAGCAAAATTCCCCAGGCCGGGCGGTAGTTGGCGTTGCTGTTGGCAAAAACCTCCGCGCCGATGGAAAAGGGATTGAGAGTGTCGCTGCCGGCATCCGCTCCATAATCGCCGATATCTTCCAGATCGAACAGCACGATGTCTACTCCAAAAGGAAGGGGGCGCTCATGGATAATCCGGGCCATCTCCAGCAAAACCGCTACGCCGGAAGCGCCGTCGTTGGCGCCTGGTACCGGCTGGTTGCGCCGGGCGCTGTCGGGGTCTTTATCTGCCCAGGGGCGGCTGTCCCAGTGGGCGCAGAGCATGATGCGGTATTTTTCCTCCGGCGCTGAATTAAAAGAGGCGATGATATTCCGGCCCCGGTAGCTTACCCCGGCCCGCCGCCGGTCGGTGTAGCTGAACTCCTGCACCCCGATGTTGTCGGCGTACTGCTTTAGCTGCCGGACAAGATAGTCGCCGCACTGCCGGTGTGCCGCACTGCCGGGAACCCGTGCGCCAAAATCATACTGTGTGGTAAGCTGCCGGAACGCCCTAGCCCCATCGAAAATTGGCAACGCCGTTTCTCGAAAAAAGGAATAGAATACCACGCCCAGAACCAAAACCAGGGCGACGCCCCCGCCAAACCGCCTACGGCGCATTTGCCGATGCTCTGCCGAAGAACGGGACGAGGATGTTTTTTTCTCGCCCCGCTTCATTGGGATGATTCGCTGTAAAAACGGATTAAAAACTCCCCTTCTTTGGGGGTCAGGTTAAAGCGCAGCATCGCTTCATGAACCAACTGCTGAAGTTCCGCCCCTTCTTTCTCCCGGCGCTGTTCGGCAATCCATTGGACGGCCTTGCGCAAGGCTTCTCCTTGTGGTAAAATGGCGCTCATGAATTTCCTCTCAGTAAGATAGTTCAATGCCGTTTGAGGCGGCTGTGAAGCCGGTTTTTATCTCTTATCAATGCCAATCCCAAGTTGAACTTAATTTGACGCAGAATACCGCTGATTGGGCAGATTTCCGCTGAGACCATTTTTATATATCCTGAATTTTTGATGCTTTGCATATCTTTCCCCGGTTTTCTCGCTTTCTTCTCACAACCGGGATGAATAGGATTTAAGCGGATCGACTCTTTTCATTTTAAAAACAATTTTCAGCGTTTCTCTTTCTGCTTCAGCGTTTCTCAGCGTCAAATTTTCAACTCGTGATTCGCATTATCAGTTTATTCTTCGGATCTGCTTGCTTGCATGATAATTTCGGCAAGCAGGGCCATGCCATGCTTTAAAATCTCTTCGTCAATATCAAAACGCGGATCGTGCAGCATGTGCACCAGCCCTTTCTGTTCATTACGGGTGCCCAAAAAAATGAAACAGCCGGGGATTTGTTGGGCGTAATAAGCAAAATCCTCGCCCCCCGGAAAAGGCTCAGCCGGGTAGATCACATTCTCTTCCCCCAGGGTGCGCCCGGCCGCCCGGCGGGCCTGTTCGGTTGCCCGGGGATGGTTGATGAGCACCGGGTAGCCTTCCTGGTATTGCAGGCGGTATTCCGCGCCATAGACGGAGCAGATCGCGGCAATTCCGTCCCGGAGCCGGTTGCGGATTTTGCGCTGAACGGTTTTGTTGAAGGTGCGCACGGTTCCGGTAATATGGGCCCGCTCCGGGATGACGTTGTGAGTCGTACCGGCATGAAATTGGGTGACCGAAACCACGGCGGTTTCCCGGGGATCGATCTGCCGGGAAACAACGGTTTGGATATTGGCGATAAACTGCGCCCCGATGACCACCGGGTCGATGGTTTGGTGCGGAGCGGCGGCGTGTCCGCCCACCCCAATGATTTCGATTTCGAACACATCCGGCTGGGCCATCACTGCTCCCCGGCAAATCCCGGCCCGGCCGCTGGGAATTAACGGCCAGACATGCTGGGCAAAAATATAATCCACACCGTCGATGGCGCCGTCTTCAATCATTGCCGGCGCGCCGCCGGGAAGATTCTCTTCATTGGGCTGAAAAATGAAGCGCACCGATGCCGGGAGTTGCTCGCGTCGTTCCGTAAGCAGGGCAGCCGCGCCCAGGAGCATTGCGGTATGGGCGTCATGGCCGCACAGGTGGGCTTGACCTGCTATTTGAGACCGGTAGGGCTGTTCCGATTGCTCTTCAATGGGAAGGGCGTCCATATCCGCCCGGAGGGCAATGCGCCGGCTGGCGCCGGGCACATCCAAATCTGCGACTACCCCGCTGCGGCCCACCCCGGTACGCACCTTCAGGCCCAGCCGGGTCAAATAATCCGCGGCCAGGCCCGCGGTTCGCTGCACCTCAAATCCCAGCTCGGGATGCCGGTGGATATCCCGGCGAATTTGCACAATCCCCGGGTAGAGCGCGTTGACTTGAACTTTTAGGTCGGATTTCTGTGCGGTCATCGATCCAGTCTCATCTTAGATAAAAAAACACTTTTCAATTTTGGCCATTACCCTCGGCCATAAAGACACAAGCCAATCATGTTTCGCTCAATTTACTTAGTTTCCCCGCTAATTTAGCCGCAGTTCTCAGAATGGCAAGCACCGAATAAAAATACTAACTTGATGCTTTTAATATATTGGCCCGGTTTTCTCGCTTTTCTCTCATAAACGGGAGGAATGAAGATTTACGGAGACCGCCTTTTTCCGATTTCATCAGCGTTTCTCGCGGCAAATTTTCAATTCGTGATTCACACAAAAAGCTAATATTTCCGGTTGTCCGGATTTGAATTATTCGATAGATTGGGGCATTCATTTTTATGCAAGGATGTAGCTGATTAATCCCATGCCTTTATTTGCCGCTATTCAAACCCGGAAGCCGTTTTTTCTGCGATGCCGGGGATTCCGCTTTCTTTTTTTTCTCTGGATTTGCATCCCCTTTGCTTCGCTCCACAGCCAGTCCGGCCGGCCGGATTCTTCGAATACGGCCGATACCCTGGCAATCATTAACGATTATTACTCTGTGCGGGGCATCGAGCAGGATGAGCGACGGCCGGTCAACCGGGTGCGGCGGGTGTTGCATACGGCTTTTTATCCCCCGCGCAAACTGGTCGATATTCTGTTGACCACCGCCGGATTCAGCGCAATTCTGATCGATGAAAAAAAGGTGGTGCAGAAATTTGAGGATGTCTTTTACCTTTACCGGCGGGAATTGGGCTGGTTTCCGGTATTCAACTTTGTGACCGGCACGCCTAAAGGATACGGGATCAGTTTGTTTTATCATAAAAATTATACCAGCGCCTTGATTAAAACCGGTTACGCGGATGAAGAAATCTGGGGCCTCAAGGCAAAGCTGTCCTACACTTTTTTCCGGCGCAACTATGTTTGGCAAAGCAAAGTAGAACTGCGCCTGGACAATGATGATGATTTCCGCTTTTACGGAATTGGCTCCCAGCCCCTCCGGGACCCGCGCAGCCGCTTTCTGGAGAATCCGGCGGCGCGATTCGGATTTTACCAGCAGCGCCGTTTCCTGGTCAAATACAGTTTGGGAGTGCGCACCTCCCCGGACTGGGAGTTTTTCCTGACCACTTTCTACCGTAAACGGTCAATTCGGAGCCCGGATGATCCCGATCCCCGAAACTTAGTCAATGTGTTCCAGGTAGAGCAAATCCCCGGTTTCCGGATTGACGCGCAGCATTGGTATAACGAGTTGTCGTTCCGCTATGACAACCGGGAGTTGCTGAAAATCTCCAGCCCGGGCCTGCGGGTGGAGGGGTATACCGGGGTCTCCATCGGTGTAAAAAATGATAACAGCCGTTTATTCCGGGCCGGGGGGGATATTTCCGCTTTTATCCCGGTGTTGCGTCACAACCGACTCATCGTTGCGCGTCTCAATTTTAATATGGTGGAGAGTTTGGAAGCCTCCCGGCCGATTCCCTTCACCGAGTATCCCCGCCAATCCTCGTTCCGGGGGGCGAACCGCAAGAAACTGCTGCGCAGCGATAACTATTCCCTGCTGAGTTCCCTGGAATATCGCTGGCCGCTGACCTACCATCTCTCCGGCCACCTGTTTGTGGATTCCTGGATCGTGGGGAAGACTCCCCGTCTGCTGACCATTCATAATTCACCCTGGGCGGCCGGGTTCAGCATCGAAGTGCACAATCAATACAGCGAGTTTGTGCGGCTTACCGTCTCCGGCGGCTCGGAAGGGTTGTTCCTGCGTGGAGTGGTGGGGTTTTCCAAGCTTTACCGGGACCGGGCGGATTGGCGATGAGAATGTATCTTTACAGAAGAGATTCGGATCATTAATTAGACCTTATTGCCTTTTAAAAAACTGTAATTATTAACTTTAAAAAGCCACTGTCATTTCGAACTCCAGGGACGGAGAGAGAAATCTGTGCGTATTCGACATTAAAGTTGCTGAAATAATTGTAAATTAAAGATAAAGTTTTGAGTGTTAACAGATTTCTCTCTTCGTTCGAAATGACATAAGTTAGGTAGTAATATAAACTTAGTTTGTAATAAGGTCTATTAAAGAATTGACGCGGAGAAACGCTGAATAAGACTGAAGATCACAGAATTGAATGAACATGATTGACAAAAAAATGATACAAAATTTCAAAAAATTTGGTGAATCTGATGATTGGCCCCATTGGTCATATGATAATTTTACTGCCGGAAAAACCATCCTGAAACGGTTTGTCTTCCTCATACTTACTTTTGTTGCAATATCAATGCTGAGCAGTTGTGCTTCACGGCCTTTCCGGTTTGCCGACGCCCCGCCGGTGTGGGAGATTGATGATCAGCAGCAGATCCCCCTGCCGAAAACCACCCGCTATATCCGCATGGATTATTATTATAAAGTTTTAGTACGTCGCCCGGCGGTAACCGTATTCAATTATGAGCCGAAGTACCGGGCCAGGGATGTCAATTCTTACGACTATGCGCCCGCCTCCAGTTGGTTTACGCCCCGGTTGGGCTATCGGGATATCTCTCCGGAGGAGATTCTGCGGGGGCCGCAGCAAATTGGCCCTCCCCGGCCGCCGGTGCGGGTGGTGCGGGCCAAGCACCTGGGTTCTAACCCCGGTTTTATCATCGCAGATAGCCGGGACCGTTTATACCTGATCAAATTTGATCCGCCCGATTTTCCGGGCATCCAAACCACCACCGCCTTTATTTGCAACCGGCTGATGTGGGCCTTTGGATATAATGTTCCGGAGGACTATACCTTCTATTTCCAAAGTGATGAAGTCCCCGTCGATTCCACCGCGGATATCTCCGAGGAGCAGGTGAAGCTGGTTTTTGCCAGCGTTGCCCCGCCCGTCAATGGAGTGTACCGCGCCACGGCCAGCCTGCTGTTGGACGGGCTCTATTTGGGCCCCATTCCGGATGTGGGCGTGCGCAAAGACGACCCCAACGACCGCATCAACCACCAGGACCGGCGGGTGTTGCGGGCGCTGAAAGTTTTCGGCGCTTTTATCAACCAAACCGATATCCGGATTGATAATTCCCTGGATGTATACATGGGCCCGCCCGGGCAGGGGTTTGTAAAACACTTCTTCCTGGATTTCGGAGAGGCCTTTGGCGGGCATGGTGCGGAACATAACCGGCTTTGGGATGGTTTTGCCCATATCTTTTCTTTTAGCGATTTGTTCCGCAACCTCTACACGCTGGGATTGCAGGCCCAGGCCTGGGAATCGCTCCAATATACGCCCTGGAAATCCGTCGGCGCGTTTGAGGCGGAATACTTTCACCCGGCGCAATGGAAAGAAACCTACCCCTTTGCCCCGATCCAACATGCCTTGCCGGATGACAATTACTGGGCCGCCAAAGTGTTGGCCGCACTGAATGAACAGCAGCTCAAAGCCCTCATCGATGCGGCGGATTACCCGGAAGACGGGGCTGCTGACTACATCCTAAAAGTATTGCTGAAGCGACGCCAGAAAATCATCGACTACTATTTTAGCCGGGTTTCTCCGCTGGAATGGAAGGCCTGGCAAGGGGACACCCTGGTGGTGGAAGATTTAGGGCGGCAATTCCTCAGCCATTGTCCGGAGACGCAATACCTGGTGGAATTCCGGGATGACCGGGGCAAACGGGTTGCCGGGCCGCTCCTGCTTCAAGGCCAAAACGGGCAAATAAATATTCCGCTTTCCTTGCCTGAAAAATATCTGCGAGTGGATGTGCGGGTAATCCGCGCGGGGATTACTGCCCCTCGTTCGGCCCAGTTTCATATTCGCACGGATCATCACAACCCCCGCCTTGTGGGAATTGTCCATTGACATTGTACGCAGGAATCGCTAAAATCTAAGCGCCGATTCAGGTATTTAGGCTGTAAGTGTTTAGTGATTTTCAAACCATACCCAGGGGAGGCTGTTCGATGCGTCTGCTGTTACTTTTGCTCGTTGCGGTTGGGATGATGAGTTGCTCGCCGGCGACGGTCAAATACGATTATGACCGGGAAGCAAGTTTTTCCAACTACAAAACCTACCGGTGGCTGCAAATCCGCCGCAATCAAAGCGACGCCCCGATGGGACGGGGGACTTCCTTGCTGGAAAAACATATACGCCAGGCGGTCGACAAGGAGTTGGCAGAAAAGGGCTACCGGCTGGTGCAGGAGAGGGATGTCGATTTTTTAGTGGCCTTCCATGCCGGGGTGCGGGAAAAAATTGATGTGACTCGCTACGGCTACGGTTCCTGGCGGCGGCCCTGGCAGGCGGTGACGGTACGGCGCTACAAAGAAGGAACCCTGGTGCTGGATGTGATCGACCGGGAAAAGAAGCAACTGGTTTGGCGGAGTTGGGGCAGCAGCGTGGTGAATGACCCCGCCAAACGCGATGAACTGATCCGGGAAGCGGTGCACAAAATGCTGGCAAAGTTCCCCCCGAAATAGCGTTTACGCTGCCAGACACACCGCACATAAATATGCACAAATGCAGCATATTTTATTAAAATATCAAATTTGATGTTTTTTATTTCCATTTTGGATTTTTTATATTATTATTCCATATGAAGCGATTGTTGTTGGCGCTCTGTTTAATCGGGGGATTAAGTCAGGCGGAGCCGGCAGAATCCCCGCCTTCCCGCATCTCAAACCTCTCGTTTGAAGTGCTGACAAAACTATTGTCTTTAAACCGGCATATCAACTCTCATGGGCCGGATTCCTTGCACTTTGTTGTTCTCTACCAAGCGGATCATCCTCTCAGCCCGTTTCAACAGCAGCAGTGGCAGGAAATTGCCCGTGGGCATTCCTCCAAAAGACATCTATCCCTCCTTTTTACGCCAATGACCCGAACGGCAACTTTGGACTGGTCGCAGGTGCAGGGCGTTATTTTACTTGGCGAACCGCCCGGGGAGGCTTTGTCGGCCTTAATTGCCGCTTCCCGTCAACACCGGTTTCTGATTGGCGGTTTCGATTCCAAACTGCTTGCTGCCGGAGCGGCGCTGGCGGTGGAGGAGACCCCGGATCAGCCGGACATATATTTAAACGTAACCGCTGTTCAGGATTGCGGCGGCGTGTACGATAAGCAAGTGCTGCGACTGGTAAAACACCTGATCTGGAACTAAATAGCTCACAAGATTTTAGGGAGAACCCACTGGTGAAAGCCCGAATTATCCTGTTTAGTGTGCTCGTCAGCTTGCTGATTTTGGCGGCGGCCGGTTACCTGGGGCTGGTCGAGAAGCAGCAGGCGGAAGCAAGGTTCTGGCAGGAAGCGCGCGAGTTGCAGGAAGGCGTCGCCGCGGATTTGGCGCCGGCGCTGTGGCTGCACCAAAGCGGGCAAATCCGGGAGATCATCCAGCCGCTGCAAAGCCAGGCCGGCGTGGCATTTTATCGCCTGATCGATGCGGAAGGGGAACGGCAAATGGGTTTCCGGGACAGCGCCTTCGAGGGACTGATTGCCCGGTTTCTGGATAACCGGCGTCCCACCCAATCGAATGACCGTTATTTTTTGACCCGCCTGGATTTGGAATACAACGACGAACCGGTCGGGGCGATTATCTGCGCTTACGAACGCTTTGTGCTGGATAATCGCATCTACGCACGTTGGAAACTACTCGCCATTGCCGGCGGGCTGGCGCTGCTGCTGATTTGGCTGATGACCTGGTGGATCATTCGCCAAACCGGCCGCCGGGAACCGGCGCCCTTGCCGCTGCCGATAGAGGATTTGCCGGATGATCTTTCCCTGCCGGAGATGCTGGAAAAGCTAAAGAGGCACAGCGGGCTGGACAAAATTGCCGCCCAGTTGGAAAAGCTGGCGGAAGAAGCGGCCGCGCCGCAGCCCCGGGATGCCGCGCCCCCGGATTTACCGGTTAATCTTTTTCGCACCCATCCTTTACCGATGCTGATCATCAACGCGGATGGGGAGGTCTGCCGGGCCAATCCGGCAGCGGAAAAATTCTGGGAGGCGGAGCCGGAGCAACTGATCGGGGAGCATATCGAGAAACTGCTGCAAATTTTGCCGTATGAATATCGTCATCCGACCCCGGATAAAACCGACCCGCCCGATCAGCAGCAGATTGCCTTTCGCTACGCCTTCAGCAAGGATCATCATTCCAAGCCGGTGGATTTTACGGTCACCCCGCTGAATTCCGATACGGAGGTTCCGCAATTGCTGATCACCTGTATCGACATCGCCAAAATGGTGGAACGGCAGGAAAAAATTGTGCATCAGCAAAAGCAACTGGAAAGCGTGAACAAGCTGCTCTACCAAAAAGCGCGCAGCTTAAAGCAGGAGGAGCTCAAAAACCGCCGCCATGCCCAGAAGCTGATGCAGTTTATCAAACTGGAAATGCGCAATTTACGCAGCAACTCCAGGCAGGAAATTCTGGATGCCCTTCTGCACGAGGGCTGTAAGCTGATTGAAGCGCAGGGCGGCATCCTTTACACCTGGCTGGAAGAGCAAAAGCGTTTTCAGCCGCTGCAGAGTTCTTTTATCCAGGAACACCTCTCCTTAACCGGAATCGATTGGGGGAATAATCTGCTCAGCCGGGTCTTGCAAACTCGCAAAGCGCTGTTCGTAAATGAAGATGTGAAGTTGGAATGGGAGGTGCTGGGATTTGATAAGGGCCGGGAACGCCCCCTCCTGGCCGTGTCGGTGGCGGAACAGAATTATGTTTTTGGGGTGGCGCTGTATTATCGCAAAGAGGGCGATCTTTACACGGAAGAGGATGGCCACCTGCTCAGCACCTTTGCCCGTCATTGCGCTGCTCAACTGGAGAACCTCGAGACGTTGCAGAAGTTGAAAAAACGCTCGTATGCCCTGCAGAAGCGCCAATCCGGGCTGGAAAAAGCGCATAAGCAACTGTTCCAGATCCAGAAGATGGAGAGCCTGGAAATCCTGGTGGGCGGAATTGCCCACGATTTCAACAATATCCTGGGAATCATCAATCCCAATATTGATTTGCTGCGGATGCGGCACGGCAAGGACCCCGAGATCGGCAAGCGCCTGACCATTATCCGCAAAGCCAGTGAACGGGCGGCGCATCTTACCCGGCAACTGATGATGTTCTCCCGCAGCGATGATGTG
>JAJRYW010000119.1 GCA_024275555.1 Calditrichota bacterium
AAATACCTGGGCGAAAAACCGAACGCCGAAGGCAAGCCTTGCCAGGCGCTTCAATTAACCTTCCGGCAGGTCGGGGACACCCCGGAAAACAAATATTGGGTCTATTTCGATCCGGAGACTCGCCTGGTTTGCCAGTGGGATTATTTTAAAAGCGCCGCAGACGAGGAACCGCGCTTCTCCACCCCCTGGAAAGACTGGCGCCGCTATGGGAAGATCATGCTCAGCGGAGACCGGGCTAAAGGCAAGCTGACCGGGATTGAAGCGCCGGAGACGCTTCCGGAAGAGCTGTTCCGGAAACCGTAGGGTGATAAACGATTACTCTCATTCCAGGCAGGAGCTTGGAACGAGAAGAGAAACTCCCGTTTGGCGAGGACGTAGTAAAAGAAACGCTGTTTCGAATGGAGGCAGAATCCCGGTTTTGATTTTTTTTGCCACCCAAACGGGTGTTTCCCTGCGAGAAAAAACGTTTGTGAGGGGGAACAGACTTTTCTAACAGCAAACGGAAGTTTGCACTCCTGAAGTTCTAAAAATTTCTCTTTTTCCGTGTTTCCATTTTCCTTAATTGGGAACGCAAATAGATGTTGAGGCTCCGGTTCCGTCTCAGTTTGATTCATTATCAGGGCCCGGTGCCGTCTCCATTTTGACCGGCTTAGAAAAATCCAGATGTGCATTCGAAAACAGATTTTGATTTTCTTCTTCAAGCCGTTTGATTGCCATTTGATAATACTCCGAATCTATCTCAATCCCAATACTGTTTCGTTCACACTTCATTGCTGCAATCATCGTGGTGCCTGTTCCGCAAAACGGATCAAGTACCGTATCACCATAAAAAGAAAACATTCGAACAAGGCGGTAAGCGAGTTCGGTAGGATATGGGGCGGGGTGTTGTTTAGTGGAAGCGCCGGGTATATTCCAAAACTGTTGGAACCATGTATTGTAATCTTTTTTGTCAATTCTACTTTTTTCACGTTGATTTGCAGTCGGTTTTCGATATCCTCCCGGTTTTCTTTGCATTAAAATAAACTCAATATCATTCTTGATGATCGCATTTGGCTCGTAAGGTTTTCCCAAAAACTTGACGCCATTATTGACTTCATAATTCGCATTCGAGATTTTGTGCCATATTATGGGGTTTAGGTTGTCGTAACCTATTTTCCTGCAATTCACACAGATATCGGCATGGAGAGGGACCACCACATGCCTGCCATGACGTTTCCGTGAAAGACAGACATCCCCAACAACGCAAACAAGGCGGCCGCCTGGAACCAGAACGCGAAAACACTCTTGCCAAACTTTAGTCAGTTCTTCTAAGAAAAGTTCATAATCCGAAATATGTCCAAGTTGATCATTATGGTCGTTGTATCGCTTCAGATTCCAATAGGGTGGCGAGGTAACCACTAAATGTATAGATTCATCTTGCAAGAAAGAAAGGTCTCTTGCATCGCCTTGAATCAACCGGTGTGTTGTCACGTCTTCTGTTTTCAATTTTTTAATTACCGTACGTAAGTAGTTGAGCTTTTAAGGAACTTGCAAACATTTTGAAATTCAAATCTTCTGCAGGTTCCATATAATTACCGTTTAACCCTTTTTCTCTGTGAGACGTAATAAAGCATGTCGCATTATAGTGCCTTTCCCGAAGTAGTTTTCTGCAAAAAATCTCATATCTTTTTGAGTATGAGGCTCCTTTGAATTCGGGAAAAACTTTAAAATGAGGTTCTTTGACTCTTAAAGCTGAAAGTGACTTGAGACATTCTTCCAGCATAAAAAAATATCCCAACCATGGTCTGACTGTTCTGTTAAAGGCCCCTTCTCTATAAGCAGTCCATAGATCCAGTGCACTTCCCATTGCTTCCTCGGTTCTGTTGTTGAAATTATTCCCGAAAGAGGGACCCACCTGAGATTTTGCTTCCAGGGCAATTAAAAGCTGATCGTTCTTTACCACCAGCAGGTCCCATTTTTTTGTAGGTCGAAAATATCCGGGCAATTCCAGAGATTTTTTGTAAAAGATGTATTCCTCTTCGATTCCTGTTGACTTGATTATGCCGGTAAAGAGATCAATAAAGCCATCCATTTGAGCGCCGCCGGTGACGGCTCCTCGGGAACCTTTATCTTGTGTGCCCGATTTATCGTGCTTCGCGGTCTGCCTGTGTCGTGTTTGCCAATAATATGCAACAGCTTGAGAAATCCTTAAGGAGAAGTCGTTTGGTGTATCAGTCATTTATTTAACACATCCACTCGGTTTTAATCACATGTTGGCAAGAAGATAGCAATTTCTTCAGTTTATTGAAACCAAAACTTGTTTCCTCTTTCCCGATTTTACTACGTCCTCGCCAAACTCCCGTTTGGCGAGGACGTAGTAGAAGAAACGCTGTTTCGAATTGAGGCAGAACCCCGGTTTCAATTCTTCCCACCTCGCGACCAAACTCTGTTTGGTCGCGTTAGAGCGCAAGAAGCTTATCTATCACCATATAAGCTTCGAGAGAAGGGTGTGTTCCAGGCAGGAACCGGGAACGAGAAGGGGGGGATTTCATTCACCGCACGCCCGGAACCGGCTGGAGGTGCACCAGCCCCTGATCTATCGGCGCTTGCAGAATCTCTTTTACTTCATCCTTGGCGGAAAAATACAAAATTTGCCATCCCTCCCGGCTCAGTTCCACCAGCATGGCCAGTTGCCGCTCCAATCGGAGACGATCCGATTTGAGGAAGGGGTCGTCCAGGATTAAAAAAGCGCTCTGGTCGCTGAAAACTTTGCGGGCCAGGGAGAGCCGGATGGTAAAATAAAGCTGGTCATACCCGCCGGAGGAGAGCCATTCGGCGGGGATTTCCACCCCGTCGGCGCGTTCAATCCACAACTGCTGCTCCCGGGGAGAAAAGCGCACTTTCCGGTAGCGCTGATTGCTGACCCGGCTCAACAGCTCGCCGGCGTTCAATCGCCCGTCAAACAAGGTTTGAAGCTGTTCGGCCTCTTCCGTCTCAATTTTATCCAGGATTGCCAGGGCTTCGCGGGTTAGCTCCTGCTCGGCTTTATGCTGTTCTACAAAGGCCTGCACGGTCTCGATCAGGCCGGCCATATCGTTCCAGCTCCGGCAGTGCACCAGCCGCCCTTCCGGCCCTAAAATTTGATTGGCCCGCACCACCAGGTCGGGAAGATGCTGCTCGAACCGCTGCACTTCCTTTTCCAGCGTCTCCATTTTTGAGGTCAGGCGCTGTTCCGCCTGGAGGGTCTCCCGGTAGGTTTGCTCGTCAAAGTCCGGGGTTGCATCGGCAGGGACATCCCGGGCCAGTTCCTGCAACTGTTGCTGCCAAAACTCCGGGGGGTCGGCCTCTCCGGGATTTCCTAACAGGGCGGTCAGGGCGCCCCGGGCGGCCTGGAAGCGCCGCTCCAGTTGCTGCTTTTTCCGCACGCGCTCTTGCAGGGCCTCCAGGGAGTCCACCTCCACCTGCTCTTTCAGAAAGGCCAGCGATTCCTGGTAGGAGGCCAGTTGTTGTTCCACCGCGGCCAGTTTTTTGGCGGCCTCATCGCGTTTGCTTTCCCCAAAGTGCTGCTGCTCGGCCGCCCGAATAAGCTGTTTTTCGGTTTCGTGGTAATCCTGGCGGGCCTGTTCCGCCGCGTCGGGCAGTTGCTCCAAAGGCACTTCAGCCAGTTTACGCTGCCGGCATTCCCGGCGGAAGCGTTCCACCCGGCGGCGCAGCTCTTTCCCGGGCCGGGTATGGTAAAAATATTCCCAGAACGACAGGGTGGTCAGGAAAATTAGGGTTAACCCGGCCCCCGCCAGCCAGCCCGGGTTTCCGGCGGCTAAAAATGCGCCGATGAATCCCGCGCTGGCCCCGCCCAGGATGAGCTGACTTGTCCAGTACCAACGTTGTTGGGAGGGGGAAAGTATTCGTCGGCCGAAGCGCTTCCAATACGGCTCAACCTGCTGCTGATAGAGCGACAGCCACTCCTTCAGCCGTTCCAGGTCGGCGC